>JBMFMV010000044.1:0-15453 GCA_049970495.1 bacterium | reverse complement strand
GTTCCTTTATCAAGTGATACATCTCTTCCTCTTTTTGAACTAACCTTTCTTTATATATCCCCTCCTTAAAGCCTTCCCTCATAGCCTCTACCGACTGATAGTTAAATCTCTTGGCAAATTCTTCATCTATAGGTGGAAGCTCTAAAGTCTTGATACCTTTTATAAGTACGTATATAGTTGTCTCTTTATTCCTTAAAGACTCTTCATAATAGTCTTCTGGGAATTTAGTAGTTATTTCTACTGATTCTCCTATCTCTTTCCCTATTAAGGATTCATCATCTCCAGGAGATAATATCCCTTCTCCCACCTTTAGGATAGACCCTGTCTCCTTATTTTCGTCAAATGGCTTAGAAGGGTCATCCTTAATATCCACGAGGATATAATCGCCTCTCTCAACAATATTTCTACCTTCAATATCCCTCCAAACAGCTAGCCTCTTCCTTAGTCCTTCGATAAAATTATCCACGTCCTCTTCTGTCACTACTGGTTCTTCCCAGGATAGATTATTAATAATACTTCTATAGTCTTCTACCTCTACCTTTGGATAGGTATTTATTACAAAAGTAAAAATAAGAGGCTTTCCATCACCTCTCTCTACAAATTCCAAATCTCTAATCTCTAGTGGGACTATATTATACTCTTCTATAATCTTCTGAATCCCTTCATCAACAAGCTTATCTATAGCTCTTTCTACTATATACTCTCTACCAATAAAATTCTCTACTAATCTTAAAGGAGCCTTCCCTTTTCTAAACCCAGGGACAGTAACATTAGAAGCTCTTAATCTCAATTCTTCATTTATGGCTTTTGTCACTTCGATCTGATCATAGGATATCTTCCCTTGGATTTTACTTCCACTTTGAGTAATCTCTTTTTCCATCAATACCTCCATCTAATAAAAAATAACTCGATAGCATTAGCTATCGAGGATAATCTTCAATATTGGAGCGGAAGACGGGATTTGAACCCGCGACCCTCTCCTTGGCAAGGAGATGCTCTACCGCTGAGCCACTTCCGCGCTTTTATTCTAATGGTGCGAGGAGCGGGATTTGAACCCGCACGGGTGTTAACCACTAGATCCTAAGTCTAGCGCGTCTGCCAGTTCCGCCACCCTCGCTCTATCAAATGGTGGGTCGTGCAGGATTCGAACCCGCGACAGCCTGATTAAGAGTCAGGTGCTCTACCAACTGAGCTAACGACCCATCGGTATATATTTTACCAAAAATTTATAAGATTGCAATAGTCACTCAATTGATGTAAAATATAGTTAGGCAGGGGAGCTCCTTCATTGGGGCTGAGAGGAAGGGTTAAACCCTTCGACCCTTCGAACCTGAACTGGATAATGCCAGCGTAGGGAGCTATAGCTAAATAAGATTATGTAAGGGCTGTAGGCTCTCTCGCTTACAGCTCTTTATTTTTTATAAAAGGAGGAGATAATAA
Organism: bacterium; assembly: GCA_049970495.1. Taxonomy (GTDB): domain Bacteria; phylum DUMJ01; class DUMJ01; order DUMJ01; family DUMJ01; genus DUMJ01. The sequence continues at coordinate 14,013 of JBMFMV010000044.1, read as the reverse complement.
TATGAGTAAACTTAATGCCAAGTTAGTAGCAGAGATAGGATTAACACTAGCATTAGGGATTGTATTGCATATGATTCCAATATACCAGATGCCCCAAGGTGGTCGTATTACCCCTGGAAGTCTAGTACCTCTATTTGTGCTCTCTCTTAGAAGGGGATACAAAGTAGGAGTATTAGCTGGAGCAATATTTGGACTCTTAGTATATCTTATAGAACCTTTCTTTGTTCACCCTATACAGTTCATATTGGACTATCCTTTAGCCTTTTCTCTTTTAGGTCTTGCCGGTACTATAAGAGATATACCTCCTCTTGGAATAATAGTTGGAACTTTAGGTAGACTTTTAAGTCATATAATATCTGGGGTTGTATATTTTTCTTCTTACGCTCCTCAAGGAATGAATCCTTGGATCTACTCAATCTCATATAACGCATCTGTAATCCTGCCAGATGCTATATTAGCTCTAGTGATAACAATTCTAATTTTACCTAGGCTTCCAAAGAGATGAAAGGACTACTTATTGCTAGTGGCGAATCTTGGGATAAGGACTCTCTAATAGAGGATTTAAAAGGAGATAAATTCTTTATTATATGTATAGATGGAGGGACAAATTACGCATATGAGGTAGGAATCACTCCTAACCTGATTATAGGTGATATGGACTCTATTGAAGATAGGTCTTTAAAGCACTATAAAGAACTAGGTATACCCTTTAAAGAATTCCCAAGGGATAAAGATAAGACGGATTTTCATTTGGCTTTAGAAGAGTTAGAAAGATTAGGTATTAAAGAAGTGTTAGTATATGGAATAGTTGGAACAAGACTAGACCATACACTCTCAGCCCTAGGGATACTAAGAAGGTTTGTTAGAGAGGATAGGATAAGACTCGCTAAGATATCATTGGGGATAAAATCTGAAGGGTACATCTCTAAGGAAGGTATTGAAATATACGGGAAAAAAGGGGAAATAGTCTCACTTATACCGTTAACAGATATTATAAAAGGGGTAACTACCCACAATCTTAAGTATCCACTAAATAATGCTGATATATATCTAGAGGATAGTCTTACAGTAAGTAATGAAATAGAAAAATCTCCCTGTCATATAGAGATAAAAGAAGGGGTGATATTAGTCATTCATCATAGATCTGAGTAATCTAGGTATCTCATTAGCTACCTCCTGAGCTAAGACCCTTTCTTTTTCTCTGCTTATCATATCTCCTGCTAGTCCATGTATATAAACCCCCAAGATGCTACCAAAAAGAGGAGGTAATCCTCTAGCTATAAAGCCCCCTATAAGCCCACTTAATACATCTCCCATTCCACCGGTAGCCATAGATGGATTCCCTGTTGGATTTATATAAGCTACTCCATCCACAGATGAGACTACAGTCCTAGCTCCCTTTAGGACTGTTATCACATTGTATTCCTTACTAAAACTAACAGCTACTTCAATCCTATTATCCTGGACAAATCTTGTATCTTTACCTATGAGTCTAGCCATCTCTCCAGGGTGAGGTGTTACAATAATAGGGACTCGAGAAGACTTAAGCATATCTACTGAGCCTACTATACCATTTAGCCCATCAGCATCTAATACAATAGGAACAGTACTAGAGCTAATAGTATCTTCTATAAAAGAGGTATCGACTCTTCCTATCCCGGGACCGACAACTAGAGCAGATAGATTTGGTAATAGCTCTTTCCAGCTTTCTCGAGGGAATAGGGTAACCTCAGGGTCTATCGAATGGAGTATCCGATACATATCTGGAGTAACAAAGAGGGTTACAAGGCCTGTTCCACTTGCAAGAGCTCCTTTAGTAACTAGAATAGATGCCCCAGGATAATTAGATGAACCACCGATAATCCCTACCCTCCCATATGTCCCCTTATGAGTATCCGGCTTTCTGTGAGGGAGAACTGATCTTATCATCCCTTCATCAATAAGTTCATGAGTCTTCTCAATGTATCTATCCAACGGAAAGCCCAGGTCTATAACGTATACTTTTCCAACATATTCTGCACCTGGATAGACAAATAGCCCTAGTTTCGGTAGCCCTAGCGTGAAGGTATAAGTAGCCCTAATACACTCATTAGAGACTTTTCCGCTACTTGCATCTAAACCGGAAGGGACATCAATAGATATAATCGGTAGATTTAAACTGTTCATATATTTGACAGTAGATAAATAGGGTTCTCTTAGTTCTCCTTTAAATCCCGTCCCAAAAAGACCATCTATTATGAAATCTCCTCTGGCCATACTGTCTATAGATTCTACTATAGACCTAGGACAAAATGCCCTTAATCTATCAAGTTGTAACTGAGTAAGGGGTGAAACGTCGTCGTTTTCTCTCTTTACTAAAAATACTTTTACATCCGCACCATTTAGTACAATATGTCTAGCTACTGCAATGGCGTCTCCGCCATTCTTACCTCTTCCAGCAAAGATTAAGAAGGTCTTCCCTTTTATACTACCTAGGAATTCTAATATCTTATCGGTAACTCTTGAAGCTACTATCTCCATTAGTAATTCTTCATCTACTCTGTAGGCTTCCATAACTCTAGACTCGGCAAGTCTCATAGTCTCCGAATTAACTAATATCATAATAACCACCCCTACTTAAAAGCCAAAGTTAACATCCGAGTTATAAGAGGCATCTTAATACTAGTCATAATTTTATATGCTACTCTCCATGGATGATCAATGTTTCCTACAGAAAGTATCATAGACTTTGTCTCTCGGTTATCTAGAATCTTTAATAAATCTGATTTTTCCTTATCCGTAAGACCTAAAAAGATCTTCCTCAACCTCATACCTAATTTTATCTCTTTTCCTACTGATTTCATCCATAGTTTTTGGTATTTGGATAACGTATTACTCGAAAAATCACCTTTATCCAACGCTTCTAAAGCTACTTTACTACATATTATCCCTGCCAACAACCCAAGATATAGACCTCCGCCAGATAACGGCTTTAACTGGCTCGCAGCATCTCCAACAAGCATAACATTGTCTGTAAAGCTCCTCTCTACAAGGCCTATCGGGATTAATCCGCCCATAACCCTTTTTATATTAGAGCTTTTAAAAGACTTAAGAGGTTCCCACTTACTACATAACTTCTCAAAGTATTCTCTTGGATTTCTTCTTACATTTATACCTAACCCAATCCTTGCATACCCTTCATTTATAGGAATGATCCAAGAAAACCAACCTGGTGATGTTTCATTATCTAATATAACATCTACCTGCTCAGGGGTGGGACAGTTTAATTCTCCCTCAATCTGAAAACCATAGATAATCTCCTGAGGGGGAGAAAGTTTGAAAAATTTTGCTACTGTAGAATGGGCACCATCAGCACCTATAACTAGTAAAGCTTTAACCTTGTACTCATTACTTCCCTTCTTAAAGGTTACAACTATTGCCCTACTATCTCTTTCAAATTTTACAGCTCTTGAATCTTTTAATACCTCTGCACCACTGTCTTCTGCTTTTACTGCCATTCTTTTGTCAAATAGTATCCTATCTATAACTAAAGCGTAAGTCTTTTCACCTAAAAAAGAGAGGCTTGTTCCATCGTAGCCATATATGTTGGCTCCTCTTATTCTGTTAAGAATTACTTCATCTTCAACCCTACTTATTGCTAAGACTTCTGGGGAAACTAACCCAGCACAATGAGGAGGTTCTCCTACCTCTTTATGTTCTTCTAGTATAAGAACTTTACGTCCACTTTCTGCTATAAGCCTACCTACAAAACAACCAATAGGTCCTCCTCCAACTATCACTACATCATACTCCATCAACTCACCTCTAAGATTTAAAAGACTTACAATAATTAGATATCCACCTTACTCTCTCTATCCCCTCTTCATCTACCCCTTCAGGTATCTCATCGGATATACCTAATACTAGTTTTGGATGGAAAAATCTTATTAGTTTCTCTACACATTCATACAATTCTTCTCTAGGATAGATAGGTAAAAAGAGGACCGCAGGGATACCATCTAGTAAGACCTTATCACCAATATATTCTTTCATCTCTTCTATAGAGACATCTCCTTGTGGTAAAGGTGTCAGGGCCTCCAAGCCATCAAAGGGAAGGTCTTTTAGATATTTAAGTATTGGTCTAAAGTGCCCATCTATATGGATATGGGTATATATACCAGTCTTTCTAAGCTGATTTGATCGCTTCTCCCAGAACGGGATAAGATACTTTTCAAAATATCTTATAGAGAAGAGGTAAGCATCTATGTTTTCTCCAAAATTAACTATCTTTACTCTATCTCTGTATAATATCACCTCTTCATAGAGTCTATCATAAGATTCATCTATAGCCAACATCAGTTCTTCTGTCTCTTTAGGGAAATCGTTGAGTGCATACACTAGGTCCTCTAGTGTCATCCAAGAACTATCAACGTGCAAGGTCTGATAAGGACTCCTAGGAAGGAAAAACTGAGGATATCCCCTGTCACCAATAAACTCATCTCCTCTATCAAAATTCTCTCTTACAAAATAAAACTCCATATTCTTAAATAACCAGGTTGCTTTTCTTATGTCTTCTCTGGTTTTTATAGGAGGCTTGGATGTCCTCCAATTTCCATCTGAAGTTAATCTTATCTCTCTTATAAGTTCTCCATAAGGGGTATCTATAACCGTTAATCTACAATCACTACTTATCCCCTTCTCAGTAATCTTAACTTTATCACTATAACTGACACCTATAGGACCAGGGATACCTGTATAATAAGAGACATATCTCATAGATATATCTAGTTCATCATAAAGATCTAGAAGAGAATAGTCTTTGTATTTCTCAGGCATTACATCAAACTGTTTATGCCAATGATACCAAGATTCTATCCTAGGTTGAAATAGAGGATATGGCACATCTAACCCTTGAAATATTCTTAAGTTCATCTCCCTTTTAGTCATTAACTTTTCCCTCCAGGATAACTAAGTTAGTTCTATTATAAATCTTTGGTATATCTTTGAAAAGAGATCATGGTAAAATAGTAATAGAAAATGAAAATACTAGTAGTAAGTGATTATCAAGAACCTATACTATACGACTTTTTTGAAGAGGACAGATGGAAGAATATTGATTTTACAATTTCTTGTGGAGACCTTCCTCCTGATTTTTTATCTTTCCTTGTTACGGTATTAAGAGGTCCATTATTCTATGTAAGGGGCAACCATGATACCATTTATGAGAAAAAACCCCCTGAAGGTTGTACTAACATAGAGGGAAAGCTCACAGTCTATAAAGGGCTAAGGATTCTAGGATTTGAGGGGTCTATATATTATGGAGGAGAAAAGCTCCAGTATACAGAGAGACAGATGTATTGGAAGATAATAAAAACTATCCCTCAGATATGGAGAAGTGGTGGGATTGATATACTTGTAACTCATGCCCCTCCTTCTATGTGTATAGGAGAATCTCAAAATAGATGCAAATCCCCTGTAGGCGTAGGTAAAAGATGTCCGGAGAATGAATTAGGTCTCTGTGAAGAATCTAAAGACCCTGCGCATAGAGGATTCAAAGTCTTTAGAGATTTTGATCTAAAGTATAAGCCTAAAATTCACCTCCATGGGCATACGCATCTTGGATATCTTAATAGAAGGAGTAACAGGGTCAAATTACTTGGGGATACCAAAGTGATAGATTGTTATGGATATTACATATTAGAGACCTAGCAGAGTATATCTTTTCTAGCAAAGAGGAAATAGGCAAAAATTACAAAACCCAAAGAATGTATAAAAAGTATTATTGCTCCCCTATTAAGTTCAGCCCAAGGGATAGGATCACTCCAAGCTTTACTCCATATGTCTAGATAAGAGGTAAAAAGATAGGGTTTTATCCTCTGTATATTAGATAGAACATTAAGAAGTATTACAGTAGAGAGAGACTTGAGTAGTGTCTCCCCTGTAGAGTTAGAAGTTATAGACCAAAGTACAGAAAGACAAGCAATAGTTACTAGACATATGCAGCTATAAAAATAGGCAGGTAAGAAGTTATCCTCCCAAGAAAACGGAATAGGAATTGGCAATAACGGAGAGATAAAGGTCTTAGCCTCTAAACCAAAAAATAAAGCACCCAAAGAGAAACTAACTATTCCAGTAAATACTAGCAACAGAAAGGTAATTATAAGATTCGCTATAACCTTAGTTATAAAGATTCTCTTTCTTCCACCTATTCTAACTAGATATGTCCTTATTGTCCCCTCAGCAAATTCTCTGGTGAATATATTAGAGGTGTTTAGTGTCACAAATAGAGGCAATAAGAAGGGCATACCTATAGTTAGAGTAAACCCCATAACAAAATAGGCATTTATCAATGGACGAAGGTCTATCTTAGAACCAGTCTGTACCTCAATCTCTAAATTAGCCCCTGACTTAGCCACTATAATTAGGATAACCACTAAGAGAAGGGAACCTAAAAAGGTATAATAGACCTGTTTCTGTCTAAAAAGTTTGTAAAGCTCTATCCACAACATGATTTTCACCAGTTATACTTATAAAGAAGTCTTCCAAAGTAGACCTTACAGGAATAAGGGCAAAAACTTCTATACCTGAGTTTACCAACTCTCTGTTAAGCTTAGATATATTCTCCTTATCTACATGGACTAAGAATTTATCCCCATCTTCAGTAAAATCTTTCACTATAGAACTACCTATAAGAACATTTAAAACCAGCTCTCTTGGCTTTGCCATAAGCGTAAGTCTATCCCCAAAGGTTAATAATTCATCCACTTTTCCTTCAGCTATAAGTTTACCCTTATGAATGACTCCTACTCTAGTTGCTATCTCTTGAACTTCTGAAAGGATGTGGCTAGACAAAAATACGGTCACTCCTTCTCTATTCAGCTCTTTTATTATGTTCTTTATCTCGTATATGCCTTGAGGGTCTAAGCCATTTGTAGGCTCATCTAATATTAGAAGTTCCGGATCGTTTAAAAGAGCTAATGCCAATCCTAATCTCTGTCTCATCCCCTGAGAGTATTCCGAAAACCTCTGCCTAATACCTAAAAGATTTACCTTATCTAAAGTCTCTCTAATCCTTTTTTTATCTCTTATACCAAGTAGACCTGCATAAAGGTTTAAATTCTCTTCCCCTGTAAGATATGGATAAAAGGCGGGTGATTCAGTAACAACACCTATCTTAGGTAATACCTTACTCAACTCTCCAGGAACTCTTGCCCCTAAAACCTTAGCATAACCTTTAGTTGGATAGAGGAGTCCTAAGAGCATCTTTATAGTTGTACTTTTCCCTGCACCGTTCTGTCCTAAAAAACCGTAAATATCTCCTCTATAGACAGTCAGAGAAAGTTCATCAACTGCCAACTTACTTCTATAATTCTTTGTAAGTCCAAATGTCTGTATTATAGGATCACCAATTCCAGACATCGTCTAGAATATTTACAATAGCTGACTTGACCCCTTCTATAGATTCTACAGTATCCTTTATCTGAGAGATCATATAATCACGGAGTGGACAACCCGGGATAGTAAAAATCATATCTATAGTAACCTCATCATTATCTATCTTAACGTCTTTTATAAGACCCAAATCTACAATATTTATACCTAACTCTGGATCATATACATCTCGCAGAGCGTTTATAACTGTATCCTTATCTACCATATATTATTCCTCCTAAAGTTTAAAACTCTCTATTCAGTATAGTATCATTTGTATTTACTTGTCAAGATGGCATTTTTTAAGGTAAAATCATTATCTATGGGTATAAAACTTATAGCTATAGATATAGATGGAACTTTAATAACTCCGGATAAAAAGATAACTCCTAGGGTCAGAGAAACATTGAGGTATGTTGAAAGTAAGGGGATTATGGTCTCTTTAGTCACAGGAAGGTTGTATCCAACTTGTAAAAAATATGCAGTTGAGTTAGGACTGTCTGGGCCTTGCGTTATATATCAAGGAGCTATGATAATAGACCATAAGACAGACAAGGTCTTATATGAGATAAGGATTCCTAAGGATAAAGCTATCGAGATATTAAGATACTCTAGGGAACATAACTTAGCTCTAAATGTCTATATGGACCAATTTACTTTCTACACAGAAAAACCAAATCAATATTCTGTTTTAGATGCACAGCTTAATGAAGTAGAGATTCAGATAGTAAAAAACTTAGAGGATATAATAATATACGATCCACTTAAATTAATGTTTGTAGAAGATCCTAAAGTCATATCTAGACTAGAGGAAATATTCTCTAAAGATAAAGAACTTACAGCTTTGACATCATTACCACAGTTTCTAGAAATAGTAAATAAGAAGGCTACCAAAGCAGATGCCTTAAAGTGGATTGCAGAAAGATTCAACATAAAAAGAGAAGAGATTATGGCTATAGGTGATAGTCATAACGATATACCTATGTTAGAATGGGTAGGCATAGGAGTTGCGATGGGAAATGCAGACGAGAAGGTAAAAAAGTCTGCAGATTTTGTTACTCTATCGAATACCGAAGATGGAGTAGCCCATGCAATTGAGATGTTTTTAACATAAAAATTTCCCTATTGACAATAGAAGACTTGCATCTTATAATTCTTTTAGAAAACATTTTCTTGTAGGAGGTTGATAATGGACGAAGTAGAACTTTGCTGTAGGTACGCACCTATAATAATGTTTGATGAAAAAGAACCATTCCTCCCAATAAAGGTCGGTTATACTATATTCAGAGACAAATTATCCACTTCTCTATCATTTCCAAGAGAGATAACTCTAAGTGATAATGAAAAATTCTGTATAGAATATGCGATATACTGGGATTGGGATATAGGACATCTGTACGAATTAGAACATGCATGGGTTTATGCAGATAAGGAAGGGAAGATATCAAGGGTAGATGGAAGTTGGCACGGAAGATATCATCCAATGAGGAATATAGAGATAAAAGAAGAAACTCATCCAATACTCTATTCCCAACCTGGTAAGCACGCCTTTGCTCCCAATCCTTCTTGGTTTGAGCCAAAAGAAAGATTTACTTTGCCCTGTACCCAAGAAGCTGGTATAGGTGGACTACTCGTTACCAAGCTCTTTGAAGGCAAAATTTCAAAGACTTTAGATGAGGACGAGTTGGTATTACAATATCTAAGTCGATTTGCATTTACCCCTAGTTTTAACTTTAATAAGGAGTTCGGATTTCAACCAGAGCATTTCTGTCCATGGGAAATAGTTTATAAGTGGATACCCAAGAGAATAAAAGAAGTATTAGAAAATATCAAAAAGGAGGTCTTATAAGATGAAGGGACTAGTTGTTAGTGCAGAGTGGAGTCCTAAGCCTGGTTATGTTGTCTCTCAATTCGAGAAGACTACTGGAAAGGCAATTACCGGTAACAGCATCTGGAAAAATCCAATTCTAGAGGTAAAAGAGATCCCAGACCCCACTCCAGGGGCAAAGGATGTTGTCCTAAAAGTAAGAGCTTGTGGAGTATGCGGATCAGATGTCCACTTTTATGAAACAGATAACGAGGGCTATATACTTTATCCTGGACTTACAAAATTTCCATGTGTTATAGGGCATGAGTTCTCTGGAGAGGTAGTAGCAGTTGGAAAAGAAGTTAAGGACCTAAAAGTTGGAGATATGGTTACAGCAGAAGAGATGATATGGTGTGGAGAGTGTGTGCCTTGCAGAAACGGGTATCCCAATCAGTGTCTCAACCTAGAAGAAATCGGATTTACCATTAACGGTGCTTTTGCAGACTATATAGTTATTGGAGCTAAATATTGCTGGAAGATTGATGAGATAGCAGAAAGATATGGGGATAAAGAAAGGGCATTTGAAGCTGGAGCTCTAGTAGAACCAACAAGTGTTGCCTATAACGGTATGTTTGTGAGAGCTGAAGGGTTCAAACCAGGAGGATATGTAGTAGTATTTGGTGCAGGACCTATTGGATTAGCATCAATTGCCTTAGCCAAAGCTAGCGGTGCCAGTAAAATTATTACTTTTGAGATCTCTAGTAAGAGAAGAGAGCTGGCGAGATTGGTAGGGGCAGAGTATGTATACAATCCAATCGAGGTCGATCCTGTAGAAGTAATACTAGATGTTACAAAGGGAATGGGATCTGACATGCTTGTTGAATCGGCTGGAGCTCCAACCAAAACTATTCCGGTGATGGAAAAGACCCTTGCTATAGGTGGAAAGATTGTCCAGATTGGTAGGGCAGCTGAAAGGGTGCCTGTCTATCTTGAGTACTTCCAGACCCATGCTGGTCAGATCTTTGGCGCTCAGGGGCACTCTGGGTATGGTACATTCCAGAATGTCATAAGACTTATGGCCTCTGGGAGAATAGATATGACTCAAATTATCACTTCCAGATTTGCTCTCTCTGATGCGGTATCTGCAATAAAGAAGACAAGTCAGAGAGAAGATGGAAAAGTAATGGTAAGGATGTAGAAAGGAGAGAGATTATGAAAAACGAATTTTGGTTGACAACAGAAAATCCTGGAATAGTATTTGAAAATACTGAGGTTGGTAGGTTAAAGAAACAGATATGGGACGCTTCTGAGGAAGAGATAGATGCGATACTAAAGGAGTATGGTATACCCTCTCCACCGGGACTTGGAAAACCTGGGACTTATATACAAACCACTATAAGACAACAAGTTGTAGAAAATAGGCGGAAGAATGATATAGTCTTAATCCCTATAGGATCAACAGAAAAACATGGTAGACATTCTATTTCTGGATTAGATACGCTAGTAGTAACTCAGATATTAGAAGGGGTAAGGAGATACACCGAGAAACAGGGAAGACCAGTTAACCTAGTATGGCCTCCAATTAACTACGGAGCTCATCCATATCACCATATTGGTATGCCTGGGACAATAATCATACCCCAAGATGTAGTAAAGGAACTACTTATAAATGTTATGCTCGGACTTTGGAATGATGGTTTCCGAAAACAGATACTAGTAAATAATCATGGACAACTATGGGTTTTAGAATCTGCCTTACACGAATTCATGTATAGATATCAACTACCAGGAATCTTCCAGGTCTTAGATTGGCACAGAGCGGTAAGGGAGTTTTTCTATCCTAAGGGAAAGCCTGACATAGTAGAAACTCCATTTGTCCATGCAGATGAATCAGAGACATCATTAGCCCTGTTACTCTTCCCCGAGGGAATGGTAGATATGAGTCTAGCAGAAGACACAGTTGGTAAAGGTCAAAGTTATCTGCCAGATGGACATTTCGATAAATCTGTAGAGCCATTCCATAGACCCCATAGATGGTCTGAGGGTGAGGGGCATGCTCCAATAGAAATAGTAGCTCAACCTGAAGGAGTTGTAGGTAGGGCAAGCGCTGGTTCAGCAAGGAAGGCTAAAAGACCTGTAGCAGCAATATTAAAATACCTAACTCTAGTCATAGACCAGATCTTGGAGGTCTTCCCACCTGGGACGGTTCCACCTGTAGAAGAAGTAACCTTAAGGTCTGCCAAAGAGATGGAACCATATCTAAAAGAACCAGAGTCAGAGGGATGGAAGACAGTATACAGCTTACCTAAGATAGGCTTATAGGAGGGTAAGATGTTAGCAGGAGTATTCGAAGGTGAAGGTAAGTTAAGCATAAAGGAAGTCCCAGAGCCAAAGATAACAAAATCAGACGAAGTTTTAATAAAGGTGGAAGCTGCAGGTATATGCGGAACAGACGTTCATATATTAGAGGTTCCTCCTGGACATCCAGCTACTCCTGGATCAATCCTTGGCCATGAATATGTAGGGATAGTGGTAGATAAAGGGTCAGATGTCAAAACAGTAGATATAGGAGATAGGGTTGTAGTAGATCCAAACCTCACCTGCGGAGTATGTAGATATTGTAGGAAAGGGCTTCCAAATATGTGCGAAAACTTCACAACTCTTGGAATTTTTCTCAATGGAGGATTTGCTCTTTATAACGTTGCCCCAGCAAAGGCACTCTATAAGATATCTAAGGATGTTCCTTTAGAAAGGTCCGCTCTTGCCGAACCTCTTTCCTGCGTAGTCAATGCTATGAGAAAACTAAATCTACAAGTAGGAGATAATGTTGTATTGATTGGAGCTGGACCTATGGGGCTATTATTCTTACTTATGATCAAGGCACAAGGCGCAGGAAGAGTTATAGTTATTGAACCTACTCCATTTAGGGCGAAAGTAGCAAGGGACTTAGGAGCAGATATAGTAATAAATCCGAAAGAGACTAATACTAAAGAGGCGATAATGGATATAACAGAACTTGGGGCAGATATTGTAATTGATGCGGTTGGGAATCAACTTTCTACTGCGCTAGAACTGGTTAGGAGAGGTGGAACGGTACTTCTTTTTGGGATGAATGAAAATGCATTACCCCAGATAAAGCAGATTATCATACCAAGGTATGAGCTAAAAATACTAGGTTCTTACATATCCTGGTTTAGTTTTCCGCAGACTGTAGCAATACTTGAGAGTGGCAATGTTCCTGTAGAAAAGCTTGTTACACATAAACTTCCCCTTACAAGATTACAGGAAGGGATAGAGATTATGAAAAAGGGGGAAGGAATAAAGATCCTAATAAGTCCACAGGAATAAGGGGGAGCTTAATACTCCCCCTTATTCTTTACTCAACCTTAAATCTTGAAATAATTTCTTTTAAGTTATTAGCCATCTCACTTAGGTTATTTATACTAGCGGTTATCTCCTCTATAGCAGCGTTTACCTCCTCAACCGCAGCTGATACCTCTTCGGTTGATGCAGCATTTTCTTCTACTATTGCGGCAACACTTTGAATAGACTCTGCTATTCTTTTAGCCTCTCCACTTAGAGAGACAATCCCCTCAGTTATACTTTGAACCGCCGTTAATGCTAAGTTTGCCCCCTGAGCTATCCTCTGAAAAGTATCTGTTACTCTGGAACCAGTCTCTACCTGACTATTAACAATGTCAAGTGTATTACTTATACGTTCAGCAGTTCTATTTATCTGAGACCTTACCTGCTCGATAAATTCAGCTATCTGCTGAGCACTCCTATTTGACTCTTCAGCTAACTTTCTTACCTCATCTGCCACTACAGCAAACCCACGGCCAGCTTCTCCAGCTCTGGCAGCTTCTATAGCTGCGTTTAACGCTAATAGATTCGTCTGGGAGCTTATACTTGTTATAGTCTCTACAATACGACCTATCTCATTAGCAAGTCTTTCAAGCTCAGACGTAGCACTAACAACTTCAGCTGTGGCAGAAGAAGTTTCGCTAAATCCTCTATTAAGTTCATCTACTACCCTCTGTCCTTCATCAACTAGTCTAACCGTCTCCTGATTACTGTGAGATACCATCTCAGCATTCTTGGCCAATTCCTCCATCTTATTAGACATAATATCCACCGCTTGAGAAATTTCTTGGACATTCTTAGCGGTCTCCTGCGCCCCATTAGCTATTCCCTGAATAGTACTAGATATCTGTTGGACCGATTGAACAGTCTGACTAGTAGACTCACTTACCTGAACACTTGTAGAAGACAACTCTTTAATAGCATCTCTAGCAGTAAGGATTAAGGCACTTATATTATCTATTATCCTACCTAAACCATTAGCCAACTTAGCTGTCTCCCCCTTAAATCTTCCACTTATCTTTACTGTAAGGTCACCAGTAGAGATAACATCTGCAACATTAGTAAGTTTGGCTATCGGTTCAGCTATAGAGTAACCAACAAAGTAAGAGGCAACAAGTATCGTCAATGCAGTTATAACAAATAGAATAATAATAAACCTTAGCATAGTATTGACCCCAGCAAATGCAGTTGCTTCCGGTTCCTGTACCACAAAAGACCAACCAGTTATCCCTATAGGAGCAAAGGATGCTATTTTACGGATACCCTTATATTCATATCTTCCAAAACCTTTTTCACCGGAAACCATTCTTTTGGCTAATTCTCTTAAACTAGGAGAATCAACCTGTAGACAATTTGTCTTTAAGATCTCTGTCTCATCTGGATGAGCTAGAAATACACCATCATTACGAACTATATAGCCATATCCTCCTTCC
>JBMFMV010000043.1:0-16690 GCA_049970495.1 bacterium | reverse complement strand
ACCTCAGTCCTACTTCTTATTGTCATTATGGGTGGCTTACTTGGTCTACAGTTTTTGCAGAACTATATACTTACCTTAAAACCTGAGGATCTTTCTCTTTCTATGGTCTATGTCATGGGTATACTTTCTAATGTCTTAAGAGTTATTAGATGGGCTTCTCCTTTTAGTTATTTAATGAATGGAATAAATGCAGTGGCTTTAGGTAGCACAAGTATGTATATAGAGAATATGTTAGGTGCACTAGTTTATACGGTTATTTTGCTTACGCTGTCTGTTTATACACTAAAGTGGAAGGGGGTAAGAAAAGTATGAAAAAGAGATATCTGATATTTTGCTTTTTGTTAATATCCTTTTTCCTTTCGTCAGTGGAGGTATTTAGTGCTGCCCCCCCTAAAAAGAGAGAGATTGTCTATAGTCTTAATGTATGGGATGGTAAAGACTACGCTGCTCCCTTCTATCCAGCCTCTCTAGACACTATATATGTTATGGCAGATTTTGAGAATGTCTATTCTGTAAAAGAGACGTTAGTATACTACTGGCCAATTACAAGAGAATATATGGCAGACTGGGATGGCCTTAATAAGGATGTTGGAGAAACCCTAGAGGTTTTAAAAGGCAACCGGGTTGTTGGAGAGTATAAAAAGGTAGACTATGTATTTTATTATCCAAAAGGTTATTGGGGAGGAGGGACACAACTATTTACTGGTGAAAACGCTAGGGCCAAAAAGAAGGAATATGACAGAGCTATGGATAAATATTGGAAGGAAGTCGATCAATATTATAAAGCTTACGATGAATACAATAAGAAACTACAAGAATTTTACAAAAAAATCCAGGAGGGTAAGCCTGCTGGAAAGATTCCTGTAGAACCAAAACAGCCAAAAGCCCCTACATTTTACGTTACTGATGTTTCTAAGGCTTATGTCTTTAGCCTTCCGGAGGGAAGGTATACTATAAGGGCTAAGGATAAGAACGGTAAAATTATCCCTAATACAGTTAAGACTCTTATAGCTTTTTCTCATAGAAGAGAAGGGATAGGTTACAATATAATACCTGAAAGCAAGTGGACATATCCAGAAACTGCAGATGACTCTAGCGATATCATATACCAGTATAGAGAAGGGACTCTTTATTTTCAGCCATACAAGGAATGGGAATTTAACGAGTTGGAGTATAACAAACTTTCTAAACCACAATCTGCAGGAAGGTCTGACAGATGGGTATGGGTTCATATGGAGAAGGCATCTAAGATAAGGCTTAATATCTTTAGTAAGAATAATTTAATCTCTCAGATCAGAGAGAGGCCATACTATGTAGAACAGATTCCGGGGTCTGCTTTAGGCTATAACATAAGACTCCTTGATAGAAAAGAATATCCATACGCTACTGCAGATTTTACTGCCTTTAAATTTAGTGTTCCTCCAACTGGGGACTATAAACTTGTAGCTGTTGACAATAATGGTGGTATAATAGAAAATAGCGATAGGTATATAAGACCAATAACTGCTACAGATGCAAGGAACATATTTATAGCTAGTTTTGGTCCGCTTATTGTTGGTTTAATAGTCTATATTATTAGAAGAGTAGGAAGGTGATGTAAAAGTTGATGAATAATTATTATTGGGGAACAGGAAGAAGAAAAGAAGCTGTAGCACGAGTGAGGATAATAGAGGGAAGCGGCAAGATATCTATAAATGATAGAGATCTTGAGACTTATTTCCCTCTAGAAAGATGGCAGATACAGATTCTTTCCCCATTTAAGGTCACTGGGACAGAGGGGAAGTTTGACTGCTATGCAAATGTAACTGGTGGTGGAGTTAATGGGCAAGCTGAAGCGGTAAGACTTGGCATAGCTAGAGCACTGGTGGAGTACAATCCTGAATTCCGTTCGATCCTTAAAGAATATGGGCTTCTTACTCGTGACCCAAGGATGAAAGAGAGAAAGAAGTATGGCCTTAAGAGAGCAAGAAAGGCTCCTCAATTCTCCAAGAGATAGGTTGAAGATTCTAGTTATAAATGGCCCTAACCTTAATAGGTTAGGGCTTAGAGAACCTGAAATTTATGGGAAATTGACATTATTAGATTTAGAAGAGATACTTAGGAGAGAAGGAGAAACATTAGGGATAGACTTGGATTTCTTTCAATCTAATAGTGAAGGTGCAATAGTAGATGCTATTCAGCAGGCTAGAGATAGATATGATGGACTTATAATAAATCCTGGTGCTTATACCCACTATAGTATTGCTATAAGAGACGCTATAGCAGGAGAAGGAATTCCGACGGTAGAGGTCCATATATCTAATATATACAAAAGAGAAGATTTTAGGCATCATTCTTTAATAGCTCCTGTATCTATAGGGCAAGTATCTGGGTTTGGATTTTATGGGTATGTAATGGCTTTATACGGTTTGAATAACTATTTGAGAGGAAACTATGCTTAAATTAGAAAGATTAAAAAAACTTAGAGATAAGATTAGAGGGGATTTTGATGGTTTTATCACTTTAAATCCTGTAAATTTGAGATATCTTATAGATTTTAGGGGAGACAATTCTATCCTTCTAGTAACTGAAGACAAGATACAGCTGTATGTAAATGAGATGTATCTTGAACAGGCTCATAAGGATTGTAGTGATATTGAGATAATTCCTGTAAAGAAAGAATGGATAGATATATTAACTAAGAATATCAAGAAGGAAAAGGTAAAAAGATTAGCCTTTGAGTCTGATATAAGTTACTCTACCTATAAAAAGTTGGCTTCTATTAATGGAATTGATCTTTTACCGGTAGAGAATCTTTTAGACTTTATTAGGGCGATAAAGGATGAGGAAGAGATAAGTCTTATTAAGAAGGCTGCAGAAATTGCTGATTTAGCCTTTATGCATCTAAAAGCCTTTATAAAGCCTGGAGTGAAGGAACAAGACCTTGTTGCCGAATTCGACTATTTTGTAAGAAAAAAGGGTGCAACGGTTAGTTTTGAGCCGATAATCCTTTATGGTGAAATATCTAGTCTGCCTCACGGGATATCCGGTCTTCGCGAGATAAAGCCTGGCGGGATATTATTGATAGATTATGGGGCGAAATATGAGGGGTATTGCTCTGATGCCACTAGAACTTTATTCCTCGGAAAACCTCCTAGAGAGTATAGTAAGCTTTATAATATAGTTCTGAAAGCTCAGGAAGAAGCGGAGGCTATTATAAAGCCAGGCATCCCTGTTTGTGAGGTAGATAAGGCTGCTAGGGATGTTATAACCAAAGAAGGCTTCGGTGATAAATTTATTCATTCCACTGGACATGGAGTTGGTTTGGAGATACATGAGTATCCCCGTATATCAGATAATAATGATGCTTTGCTTGAGAAAGGAATGGTATTAACAGTGGAGCCAGGAATATATATAAAAGGTTTTGGCGGTATAAGGATAGAGGATTTAGTTGTGGTTAACGATTCGGGGGTAGAGATATTAACAAGGATAAGTAAGGATTTTGAGTTTAAAGGAGGGAACATATGATCTCAACGAATGACTTCCGTCCTGGAATGACGATTGAGATAGAAGGAGAAGTTTATGAGGTTGTAGAGTTTTTACATGTAAAACCGGGAAAGGGTTCAGCTTTTGTAAGGACTAAATTGAGAAATATAAAGACCCAGTCTGTTATAGAAAGAAACTTTAGAGCTGGGGAGAAATTTCCAAGAGCTATTCTAGAGAGAAGAGAGATGCAGTATCTCTATAATCAAGATGATATATATCACTTTATGGATACAACCACTTATGAGCAGGTTAGTCTTAATAAAGAAGCTATAGGGGACGCGGTAAAGTTTTTGAAAGAAAATACATTAGTGTATGTTATATTCCATAATGGCGTCCCTATAGGGATAGAACTTCCTATTACTGTAGAGCTTGAGGTTGTTAATACAGAGCCTGGTTTTAGAGGAGATACGGTTACTGGAGGCAGTAAGCCTGCAACCTTAGAGACAGGGGCAGTTATTCAAGTTCCATTGTTTGTTAATGTTGGTGATATTATCAAGATAGACACTAGAACCGGTGAATATTTAGAACGAGTAAACAAATAGGAGGAATATTGATAGATATGAGTAGTCTAATGGATAAACTTGATATACTTAAATCTTTGGGGGATAACGTTAGCCTTTCTGACGTAATTAAGGCTTTGGAAGCATTAGTTGAGGAGATTAATTCTATCAAACTCACCTTGAATAATATTAAAGAAAGGGTTGATGCAATAGACACAGATCTTTCAAATCTTGAAAATGCAGTTTATGGAGAGATAGAAATAGATTGTCCAAGCTGTAATACTACGTTTACGATATCTATGGAGGAAATCCCTGAGAGCGGAGTTGTAGATGTAGAGTGTCCTAATTGTCATAATATTTTTAGTATAGACCTTGAGGACTGGGAGATCGAAGGAACAGATGATTGATGTAGAGCTGATTAAAAAGTTAGTAGATATAGTAAGTCATTCAAATGTAGACGAGCTAAGAGTTATAGATAAAGATATAAAGGTTACAATAAAGAAATCTGTATCAAGTAGGGTACATAAAATTCAAGAGATACTCCCAAAGGACGAGAAAAACTTAGAGCCTTCTCCTACCGAGAATAGAGTTTATAAAGAAGGTGTTTATGTAACTTCACCTATTGTGGGGACATTTTATAAATCACCAAAACCAGGGGCTCCTCCGTTTGTGGAGGTCGGTGATGAAGTAAAAGTTGGTCAGACACTATGTATTATCGAAGCGATGAAGCTTATGAATGAGGTAAAGTCTGAGTATAATGGCATAGTAAAACAAATTTTAGTAGAGAACGGTGAACCTGTAGAATACGGACAGCCTCTTTTTCTTATAGAACCTATAGAGGACAGAGTGCTAGATGTTTCGTAAGATCTTAATAGCGAATAGAGGGGAGATAGCTTTAAGAATACTAAGAGCCTGTAGGTCTCTTGGTATAAAAACTGTTTTAGTCTTTTCGGAGGCTGATAGATATTCTTTAGGAGTAAAATATGCGGATGAAACATTTTGCATAGGACCGCCACAGGCTAGTAAGAGTTATCTCAATATACCAAATATTATAGCTGCTGCTGAGATATCTGGGGCAGATGCTATACATCCAGGATACGGTTTTTTAGCAGAAAATGCAGATTTTGCCGAGGTATGTGAAAGTTGTGGTATAAAGTTTATAGGTCCATCTTCTAAGATTATATCTCTTATGGGCGATAAGATTGCTGCTAGAAAAGTAATGTATGAAGCTGGGGTTCCAGTTATACCAGGGACATTTGAACCTATAGAAGACGAAAAGCAAGCTATTTCTATAGCTAGAGAATTTGGTTTTCCTTTAATTATAAAGGCTGCTGGAGGAGGGGGAGGTAGAGGTATGAGGATAGTTAGAGATGAGGATAGCTTAAAAGGTGCTTTGATGGTAGCAAGGAGTGAAGCTGAGGCTGCATTTAATAATGGAGCGGTTTATATAGAAAAATATATAGAGGGTGCTAGACATATAGAGGTTCAGATACTTGGGGATGGTAAGGGTAATGTTGTTCACTTTTTTGAGAGGGATTGTTCTATACAGCGCAGACATCAGAAACTCATCGAAGAGAGTCCGGCAATAGGTATACCTAAAGAGGTAAAGGAAAAACTTCTAGAAGCCGCGATAAAGGGAGCTAGAGCTATAAACTATGAAAGTGTTGGTACTCTGGAGTTCTTGTTGGATAAAGATAATAACTTTTATTTTATGGAGATGAACACGAGAATTCAGGTTGAGCATCCAGTAACTGAAATGGTTACTGGGCATGACCTTATTAAGTATCAGATACTAGTAGCTAGTGGTGAAGACATCCCGGTAAGACAGGAGGATATTGTTCAGAGAGGACACGCCATTGAATGTCGTATAAACGCCGAAGACCCATTCAATAACTTTTTACCCAGTACAGGTACCTTGAAGATCTTTTCCCTTCCTGGTGGTCCGGGAATAAGGATTGATTCTGCTATATACAATAATATAGAGATCTTGCCTTATTATGACTCTCTCATAGCAAAACTTATCTCTTGGGGCTTAACTAGGGAAGAGGCTATATCTCGTATGAGAAATGCCCTAGATGAATTCCTTATAGAGGGGATAAAGACAACCATTCCATTATATCTTCAAATAATGAATGATAGTGATTATATAGCAGGGAATATATCTATTAATTTCCTTGAGGAAAGGGGATTTATTAAATGAATAAAGGCGTTAATATTGAGATATCCCCAAATGTTATAGTATCCATTGCCAGCAAATCGGCCTTAGAGGTTAAGGGGGTTTATAGTTTAGAAGCCCCTGTCAATGTCTCTTTTTGGAAAAGACCTCAGCACCATGGTATTAGGGTGAACATAGTAGATAATAATAAGGTCAGATTAGAAGTTTATGTAATAGCAGAAGAAGGATACTACCTTCCTGAGGTAGGACTTAATTTGCAGGAACATATAAAAGAAGAGGTAGAAAGGACTACCGGTATGACTGTTGACAGGATAGATATCTATATACAGGGAATACACTTTTCTAAATCAGAGAAGACAGGAGAGGTAAAGTAATATGGAGTACAAATTTAGGAAGGCTAAGATGTATGATGTTCCTGATATACAACAGCTAATAAATGTCTATGCGAAAGAGGGTAAGATGTTACCTAGATCTTTGAACGAACTTTATGAGAATATCAGGGACTATTGGGTTGTCACTCTAGGGGATACAGAAGTGGTAGGCTGTTGCGCACTACATCCAGTGTGGGAAGATATTGGAGAAGTAAGGTCTTTGGCGATAAAGGATGAGCATACTGGAAGGGGACTAGGAAGAAGATTAGTAGAGATCTGTCTTAAAGAGGCGAGTGAACTTTCTTTAAAGAGAGTTTTTGCCCTTACTTATATACCTGAGTTCTTTGTCAAATTAGGTTTTATCCAAGTTCCAAAGGATGAGCTCCCTCATAAAGTCTGGAATGACTGTATAAGGTGTATATACTTTCCAAACTGTAATGAAGTTGCGGTTATACATGAAGTAAAGTAAAGACAAGGAGGGATTTCGATGGAATTACCTCAGGCTGATATAGGGGTATTTGGAGGATCAGGTTTCTATTCGTTTTTGGATAATCTTAAGCCTTATAAAATAGAGACTCCCTATGGAGCACCTAGTTCACAAGTGATGATAGGAGAGATCTATGGTAAAAGGATAGCCTTTATACCTAGACATGGGGAGCAGCACCAATATCCTCCACATATGGTGAACTATAGGGCTAATCTTTACGCTTTCAAGTTATTGGGAGTAAAGAGGGTAATTGGCCCTTGTGCTGCAGGTAGTCTAAAACCAGAAATAAAACCGGGTGACTTTGTTGTCTGTGATCAGTATGTTAATCTTACCAGTGGTAGGAAGGACACATTTTACGATGGTCCTATTACTACCCATATAAGCTCTGCCGATCCTTATTGTCCACAATTGAGGGAAATAGCTATTGAGTGTTGCAAAAAGCTTGGGCTTTCATTCCATCCTAAGGGAACGGTCGTAGTGATTCAAGGTCCTAGATTTAGTACTAGGGCAGAGAGTAAGTGGTTTAGGAGTCTCGGATGGGAAGTAATTAATATGACCCAATACCCCGAGGTTACACTGGCAAGAGAGTTAGAGATGTGTTATGTGAATATATCTTTAATTACTGACTATGATACAGGTCTAGAAAATGATCCAAGCATAAAACCTGTTACTCATGAGGAAGTGATGAGAATCTTTCAGGAAAATATAGATAAATTAAAATTTCTTATCATAGAGATGATTAAATCTATCCCTGAAGAAAGGACATGTCCATGCCCTAGCATATTGAAGGGAGCAAGATGAAACCTCTTTGGTGGGAAGATAACTGTCTATATTTTATAGATCAGAGGAAACTTCCTTTAGAGTTAGTAATAGAGAAGACTAGAGATTATAGAGTAGTAGCAGAGGCTATAAAAGAGTTAGCTATAAGAGGTGCTCCTGCTATAGGGATAGCTGCTGCTTATGCCTTGGTCTTAGCTGTATATCAGAAAGAAGACCTAGATGAGGCGGTGAGAGTTTTAAAAGGGACTAGACCCACTGCAGTCAACTTATTCTGGGCTATAGATAGAATGATGAGTCTTCCTGTAAAAGATTTTGATGTATTTTTGGAGGAGGCCCAGAAGATTGAGAGAGAAGATGAAGAGATGAATCTCGATATAGCTACTTTAGGAGCCAGCTTAATTCCTTCTAATAGTACTGTTCTTACTCACTGTAACGCTGGAGGATTAGCTACTAGTGGGTATGGAACTGCAGTAGGTGTAATAAGAAAGGCTTGGGAAGAAGGGAAGATAGTAGAGGTTTTAGTAGATGAAACCAGGCCATTACTGCAAGGTGCAAGATTGACAGCTTGGGAACTTCAAGAAGCAGGTATCCCTTATAGGATAATAACCGATAATACTGCTGGTTTTATTATGAAATTAGGAAGGGTTTCAGCAGTAGTTGTTGGAGCAGATAGGATAGCTAGTAATGGTGATGTTGCCAATAAGATAGGGACTTGTAGTTTAGCTGTGTTGGCTAATAGATTTAATATTCCATTTATAGTTGCAGCACCCACTAGTAGTTTTGATTGGAGTATCAAATCTGGTAAGGATATACCCATAGAAGAGAGAAGAGAAGAAGAAGTTTTGAACTTTAGAGATATGAGAATAGCCCCAATAGGAGCAAGGGCTATAAACTTTGCCTTTGACGTAACACCTGCGGAGCTTATAACCGCCATTGTTTGTGAGATAGGTATACTTAGACCACCATTTCTTACTGAAATTTCTATTCTTTAGGTATTATACTGTTTATTATCTCTACCGCTTCTTGGACTAGTCTTTCAGCTTGTCTTATAGCCTTTCCTTCCGCATATATATGAAATTCGGGGCGATTTGGGTCAGAGAGGACTAAAAACCATCCATCATCGGTAAGTACCCTGATTCCTTCTGTATAATCAACTTCTTTTTCATATCTTCTCTCTAATAGTTCCCTCATAACCCTCCCTTTATATTCCCATGGACAGCTAACTCTAGACTTTACTAGAGAATAGGGGGGTACTAGATCTCTCAATTGGGATAAGGGAATATTTTCTGTTGCCAAAAATTCTAGTAATTTAACAAAACCAAACATCCCGTCATATGTAAATTGAAATTGTGGGAATATAGCTCCTCCTCTTCCATCACTGGCAAATACTATATGATCTCTAGTTGAAGCCTCCATGATAGCTCTGTCAGAAGATTTTGTCCATACTATGTTTCCACCATAGTGCCTTAATCCTTTTTCAAAGACTCTTGGCATATATATTGGAAATGCTACATCTTTTCTTGTCTGGGTTCTTATTGCAAGAAATGCAAGTATATAAGCTAAATCCTCATCTGATATGAGAGCTCCTTTTTCATCTACAATAAAAATCTTTTCTCCCTGGCTGTCTAATAGTATCCCCAGGTCTGCCCTTAAAGTAGTAACTATCTGAGATAGTTGATTTATACTGAAGAGAAATTCTTCCCTAGTCTTTGCTAACTTTCTCTCATCTATAAACGCATTTATAGAGACAACTTCACATCCTAACTTCCCAAGTATTGGTGGAAGCACCATGCTAGTTGTTCCAAAGCTATAGTCTATAACTATCTTCTTACCAGCATTCTTTATGGCATCAATATTTATCTTTGAGAGAAATCCAGATATATATGATTCAACAGCCCTTGGAGCATACCTTATTTCTCCGATCTCATATAGGTATGTCCTTCTCGCATCCTCTCTTACAAATAAGGTTTCTATCTTCCTTTCAGTGTCCCTACTTATAGTTATACCCAAACTGTCAAAGAATTTTATATCTACACTTCTAGCATCAAATGGAGATGTGGAAACTTGAACTCCTCCTGAGAGTCCTTCAGTTCTTACAAAATAGTGTGCCACAGGAGGAGGTGTCGTCTGGAGGTCTACCACATTGATCCCTGCGCTGGCAATACCTGAAACTATTGCTCTCTTTATCATTCTAGAGGACCTATTGGCATCTCTACTAGCAACCACTTCTGTTCCCTTTTCTAGAATGCCTCCGAAGGCGGTTCCTAATTTTGCAGCAAATTCTGGATTTATCTCTATATTCGCAAGACCAAAAATAGTTCCATTAGAAAAGTAGAGCTTTCTCCAACTAGTCCCCCATACGAGGCTCGAGGATAATACTGTTCCCTTTTCTATACTCTTTGAAGGCCAGACCTTTACTCCTGGTTTTATAAGAGTTCCCTCATCTATAAAGCATTCATCAGATACTACAGCGTTTTCTCCTATTCTTACCCTACTTTTTATAATAACCTTCCTTCCTATTACTGCGTTAGTAACAGTAGAAGATTCACCTATATAGGAGTTAGACCATACAATACTTCTGAGGAGTAACGCATTGGAGTCTATAAGTGTGTTATCCCCTATAACGGTAAATTCCCTTATTTTTGCTAGGTCTTTCATCTGTACATTATCACCTATCAATACTGGACCTCTTATACTTGCCTCAGAAGATATACTGACACCTTTCCCAATCCATACACCCGGAGCTATTTCCTGTCCAGGGATATCAAGGTTTACCTTACCAGATAAGGCATCATAATGAACTTTCATATAACTCTCTATGTTTCCTACATCACACCAGTACCCGTTGGCTATAAACCCGTATAAGGGCTGTTTTTCTTCTAGCAAAAGAGGGAACAGATCTTTACTAAAGTCGAAATCCTTTCCTTTGGGAATAAAGTCAAAGACTTTGGGTTCTAGGATATATATACCTGTATTGACGGTATCACTAAAGACTTCACTCCATCCAGGTTTTTCTAAGAATCTTACTATACGCCCCTCCTCATCAGTGATTACTACACCAAACTCCAAAGGATTTTCAACGTGAGCTAGTATTATTGTTACTATAGCCTCTTTCTCTTTATGGAAATTAATAGCCGATGTTAGGTCTATATCTGTAATCGCATCTCCACTTATGACTATAAATGTGTCATCGAAATGCTCCTCTAGGTTTTTTACCCCACCAGCTGTTCCTGGTAGCTTATCTTCTACCTTAAAGGAGATATGCACCCCAAGGTTAGACCCATCCCCAAAATAGCTCTGTATCTCATCAGGAAGATAATAAAGATTACACCAGAGTTCTGTTATATTATGCTTCTTTAAGAGTCTTATGATATGTTCCATAATAGGCCTATTTAAGACAGGCATCATTGGTTTTGGATGATTCGTTGTAAGAGGTCTTAACCTTGTACCTTCCCCCGCTCCTAGTATCATCCCTTTTACCATAAGTATCTCCCCTTTCATAAAGGGATTTTTATAAACTTCTTATTATTAGTTTATACCTTTTTTTCCCTTATTGTCAAATGTATGGTTGGAATAATTAGTGGTATTCAAAGATGATTAAAGATAGGCAGGGTTCTTTTGAACTAACTTGCCATTTATTAAGGCTTTAATCTTCTGCTACAATAATAGAAAAAATAAAAAGTTTAAGGAGAAGGATATGTTTGATGCTAAGTGGATATGGGATGAAGAGATTCCTCAGAGTAATTCTAACAAGAATATAGTATGTTACTTTAGAAAGAAGTTTTATCTTAAAAAGGGTAAATATAAGCTTCGTATAAGGGTTACTGCAGATAGTAGGTATAAACTTTATATAAATGGACATTCTGTAGGTTTTGGACCTGAAAAGGGAGATAGATGGAGGTACTATTTTGATTTAATAGAGATAGATGATTATATAAATGAAGGATGGAATGTCATTTCTGCCTTAGTAATCCATTATTATGTTGCAGAACCTTGGATTTACTATCGAGGAGGACCAGGTTCTGTGTTTAGAACTGCTACTGCAGGTTTTCTATTAGAAGGGGATGTATTAGACAAGGATGGCAGATTAATAGAGAAGATTTGTACCGATGAGAGTTGGCTAGTTCACAGAGATGAAAGTATAAGCTTTTTACCGTCTAGATATATGCCCCTAGTTGGAGAGGTTGAAGTGGTAGATAGTAAATTTGTACCTAATAATTGGCATTCTGTAGATTTTGATGATTCACAGTGGAAAAATGCCAAAGTAATATCTAAGGACAGAGACCTATCTTTTAACCCTGAGATACAGATAAATGAACTCTTTACTCCATGGTCTTTAGTTGAAAGAGATATCCCATTGTTGTATCAAGAGGATAAGGATTTTGCAAAAATATTCCCAGAATTGGACCTTTCTAAAGAAATTACTCTAGAGCCAAATAAGTCGTATTCCTTTTTATTAGATGCTGGGGAACTTACCACCGGTTTCCCTTGTCTTAAGGTAAGGGGGGGAGAGGGCAGTGTTATCAGGTTAACTTATGGGGAATGTCTCTTACATAAGGATACAGATGGGACTTTGAAAAAGGGAATCAGGGACGATCTAAGCGGTGTTATAGTAGGAGATACAGATACGCTTTACCCCTCTGGAAGGAGAGATTATTATGAGCCGTTTTGGTTTAGGACTTTTAGATTTATTAAACTTGATATAGATGTAGCTTCATCACCTATCACCATCGAAAGAGTCTGGTTTAGGGAGATAGGCTATCCTCTTAAGATAGATGGTAGTTTTAGGTGTTCTGACGAAAAGTTAAATAAAGTCTGGGATGTCTCCATAAGGACTCTTAGAAGAAGTATTCACGATACATTTGAGGACTGTCCATACTATGAGCAGATGCAGTATATAATGGATTCAATGTTAGAAGCCCTTTATACCTATCAGATCTCGAAAGATTATAGATTAGCTAAGAAAGCCATTCATGACTTCCATAGTTCTCTACTTCCTTCTGGACTTCTGCAGAGTAGGTATCCTTCTGTTGCCCCTCAGGTTATTCCCATCTTTTCTCTCTACTGGATTCTTATGGTAAGAGACTATGTCTTATACTCAGGAGACATAGACTTGATAAAGAGATACAGAGGAACTATAGATGCTATTTTAGGATGGTTTGAAAGGCATTTAACTGAGTATAATCTTGTGGGGAAAATAGGTTATTGGCCATATGTAGATTGGGTTGATGGTTGGCCTTGGGGAATACCACCGGCATTCAATTTTGATATAGCAGCTATTTACAGTCTTATATACAGCTATGCTCTTAAGGTGGCAAGTATTCTTATGCTAACTATAGGTGCAAGGAGCCTATTCAAAGAATACAAGATAAAGAGTATTTTAGTAGATAAGGCAATAAAGAAATATTTCTGGGATGATAGTATTGGACTTTTCAGAGATGGAATAGAGACCACTCAGTTCAGTCAGCACTGTCAGGTTTGGGCTATACTAAATGAATTAGTAAAGAGTGATAGAGCAAGAGAGGTTATGGATAGAGCTCTTAATGCGACCGATATTAGTAAAACATCTATTTCTCACTCTTATTTCCTTTTTAGGGCTTTAGATAAGGTTAACCTTTATAATAAATATTCGCCAATCTTATTAGAAAGATGGAAGGATCTATTAGACTTAAATGTTACTACCTTTCCAGAAACCTTTGACAACCCTAGAAGTGAATGCCATGGATGGTCAGCGGTACCTTTATATGAATTTATAGCTTGTATACTGGGAATTAGACCTAGCGAACCAGGATTTAGAAAGGTGGATATAAAACCTCATATAATCAACCTAGATTGGGCTGAAGGGATTATCCCGACATTAAAGGGTGATATATATGTCAAGTGGCAAAAAGAGCCTGACTCATTTTTCCTAGATGTATGTTCTCCTAGGAATATAAAAATCAGGTTGATTCTATCTAGTATAGAATTAATTAATCCAGTCTTGTTTATAAATGATAGGGAAACTCCTTTTAGAAATCTAATAGAATTACCTGGCGGAGAATATCATATATTACTTAGAAAAGGAGCGGACTTAGGCTAGTCCGCTCCACCTTCTTAGTCTATTAAGCGTCCTTTCTTTTCCTAATACCTCCATAGTCTCAAATAAACTTGGAGTAACTTTTTTCCCAGAGATTATAATTCTTAATGACTGGAGAAACCATCTAGAATCTAAAGACCTTTCAGTTATATAACTTCTTATCCTATTCTCTAACTTAGAAGTGTTCCAAGTATCTAGCTCGGCAAGGATATCTAGCAGATCAGACAAGATTGTATTCAATCTCTTTCTTTCTTCAGAAGGTATCTCAGCATCTCTTGAATAGTCCTCTGTAAAGAAATAATCCCCCATAAGAATAATATCTTTTAATGTTTTGATGCGAGTTTGCAAGATGCTTACCACCTTGAAGAGATAAATACTATCAGTAGTCCAATGGTCTAGTCCCTTCCTTTTTAGGAACTGAGAGACTAATTCTGTAAGTTCTTCTAAATTTTTCCTCCTTATATGTTCCTGCGAGAGGAAATCCAGTTTTTTTGTATCAAATATAGCTGGATTTTTGCTTAACTTTTCCAACGAAAAGAGTTCTATTAGCTCTTCTAGGGTAAGGACTTGTTTATCTTCGTATGATGCACCCATAAGTGCTAGGAAGTTTACCATTGCTTCAGATAGATATCCCATATTGCGATATTCTCCTATAGATGTAGCTCCATGTCTCTTACTTAGCTTGGCTTTATCCTGCCCTAGTATCATCGGAATATGGACAAATACAGGTGGCTCTATCCCTAAAGCTTTATATATTTGTATCTGCTTGGGAGTATTTGATATGTGATCTTCACCCCTTATTATATGAGTGATCTTCATGAAGATATCGTCGACAACTACACTAAAGTTATAGGTAGGGGTTCCGTCAGATTTAAGAATGACGAAGTCATCAATAACGTTATTCTGAAAACACAGTTCTCCATGAATATAATCAATAAATCTTGTCTCCCCATCTTTGGAAACAAATAGTCTTATAGCTGGTTTTCTTTCCCTTCTTAAGACGTCTTTTTCTGCGTCAGAGAGACCCAAGCAGCGTCTATTGTAACCTTGCCCCCTCAGTTTTTCTAATTCTTCCTTGGTACAAAAGCATTCATATGCCTTACCTTCTGCCAGTAGTCTTTCTGCTATCTCTCTATATATATTGAGTCGATCGCTCTGCCTATAAAACTCGTCCCAATCTATACCAAGCCATTTTAGGTCATCTATAATGGAGAGTTCAAACTCTTTCTTTGACCTTTCTAGATCTGTATCTTCTATTCTCAGTATAAATGTCCCCTTTTCCTTTCTTGCAAATAACCAGTTAAAAAGGGCAGTTCTTGCTGTACCTATATGGAGATGTCCAGTTGGACTAGGGGCAAATCTGACCCTTACACTCATATCAATTCTAATACCTTCTCTGCATCTAAACTCTTAATTAAAGCTACTAAGAGTTTTACTGTATTTTCGAAATCGTCTCTATGTACTATCCCTGTATGGCTATGGATATATCTAGCTGGGACATTTATTGTTACAGTAGGAACCCCAGAGTTATATAGGTGTATTCTTCCTCCGTCCTCTCCACCTCTAAGCATAAACTCATACTGATATGGTATCCCTAAATTTTTAGCCGTTTCCTCTACAAACTCTACTAATTTCCTATTTGGTAACATACTACTGTCCATCATTCCTATTGTTGGTCCCTTGCCAAGCTTTACATCAGATTCATCTCTTCTTACATTTGGGGTGTCTCCCGCTATGCCTGATTCTACGACAAAGGCAATATCGGGTTTTGCTAATTTTACACTTGTTTCTGCTCCTCTTAGACCCACCTCTTCTTGGACAGTTCCAACACCTATAACTGTATTAGGATGTTTTTCTCCTTTCAAATTTTCTAGGACCCTAATTATTACAGCACAGCCAATTCTATCATCCCATGCTTTTCCCATTAGGAATTTACCATCCTTACCTATAGCTTGATACGGAGACCAAGGGACTATCGGTGAACCTGGTTTTATACCAAATTCATTTTCCGCCTCTTCCTTACTCTTTGCTCCCACATCTACAAATAAGTCGTCAAGTTTTACTGTCTTTTCACGTTCTTCTGGAGGTAAAAGATGAGGAGGTTTAGAACCAACTACCCCGAAGAATTCACCTTTCTTAGTGTATACTACTACTCTTTGAGACGGTAGAACTTGGCTCCACCAACCTCCTATAGGGGCAAACTTGATAAATCCTTCATCAGTTATATACTTTACAATAAAACCTATTTCATCCATATGACTTGCAATCATAATTCTAGGATAACTACTATCTCCCCTTTTTTCACAGAGAATACTTCCTAATCTATCTGTAGTTACCTCACCTAGAGAGGAAAGATAATGTCTTAATCTTTCCCTTATCCTATCTTCAAAACTACTTATACCGGGTGTTTCAGTAAGGTCTTTTAGTAGAAGGTCTAGACTATCCATATCTATTTCTTCTCCCCAAATAATACCTCTCTCTGTTCTTTGGTGAGAACCTCTCTTAAAGCAACCCTATAATTTATTAAGTCTTCTTTTTTCTTATTGTCTATAGCAACTATTAATGCTACTCTTGTGTTTATCTCCTTGGTAGATGCGTTTTCCTTTCTGAGCTGTTGTACCTTATAAGCCTCTATCATTCTTGCAATATCTAGATTTAGTCTTTCTTTGTCATAACTTTCTCTGATCTGTTCAAATCTATCTACTTGTTCTTTGGTAAAAAGTATTGGGAACTGTTTTAACTGTTCCTGCGTTAAGACTTTTTGCATTTCAAAGT
>JBMFMV010000042.1:0-16910 GCA_049970495.1 bacterium | reverse complement strand
CCACCAAGAATTCCCTAAACTTCCAAGTATAGAGGAGCGTTGGGCAAGATAGAAGCTGGGGGCTATTCCCCCAGTTCTTATCTTACTCCTATCCCTTCATATATAAAGCCATACTCTTTGAGTCTTTTAGGGTCCAGAACATTTACTCCATCTAGTACAATAGGATTCTTCACAAGAGATTTTAATTTTTCTAAGTCGATCTCTTTAAACTCTTCCCATGCAGTCAAAATAAGTAAAGCATTAACATCTTTTACTGCCTCATACATATCGTCATAGAATAGAACATCAGCCAGATATTTCTTAGCCTCTTCAAGCCCTTTAGGGTCGTATGCCTTTATATGTACTCCTTTCTCTTTAAGCCTCCTAATGATCTCTATAGCAAGGGAGTTCCTAACATCATTTGTATTTGGCTTAAAAGTAAGCCCTAATACCCCTATAACTGTCTTATCTGAAAAGCCTTGTACCAATCTTTCTAATTTATTAAGGACATATTCAACTTGATGATTGTTTTATCT
This sequence comes from bacterium, assembly GCA_049970495.1. Lineage (GTDB taxonomy): Bacteria > DUMJ01 > DUMJ01 > DUMJ01 > DUMJ01 > DUMJ01. The sequence continues at coordinate 16,395 of JBMFMV010000042.1, read as the reverse complement.
AAGATAGAACTTAGATATTTAGCCTTGTAGCCATATTTTTCAGCCATTTTTATAAAGGCACTTAAATCCTTAATCAAACATGGTCCACCAAATCCTATACCCGGAGATAAATATTCTCCCCCAATTCTCTTATCATATTTCATTCCCTCTATTACATCACTTATATTTACCCCAATATGATCACATATATCTGCTATCTCATTTATAAAAGATATCCTAGCTGCTAAGAAAGCATTAGATGCGTATTTAATTATCTGAGCAGTTACAGGAGTAGTATGTATTATAGAAGCACCAAGAGGAAGGAATATCTCCGTTAAAATCTTATCTACACTCTCTTTATCAGCGCCAATGATAATACGTGTTGGATTGAAGAAATCATATACTGCTCTTCCTTCTCTCAAAAATTCTGGAATTACTGCTAAGTCATAGTCCTTCCCCTTGGCTTTTCCTTTCCTTTTTAGAATATCTTCTATAACATCTAGGGTCCCTAGAGGAATAGTACTCTTAATAGCTATTATCTTGTAACTATCCAAGAAGTCTCCTATGCCCTCTGCAGCTGAAATCACTTGTGAAAGATCAACTTCTCCATCCTCTTTAGAAGGGGTACCAACGCATATAAAGATTATTTTACTAGACCTTACCGCTAAACCTATATCTGTAGTAAAGAAGATTCTACCAAGTCTTCTATTCTTCTCTATAAGCTCAGATAATCCATCCTCATATATTGGTACATATCCGTTATTTAAGCCGATTATCTTATCTTTATCTATATCAACACATACCACTTCATTACCCAACTCGGACAATCCAGCCCCAGTGGCTAAACCAACAAAACCAGTCCCTATAATAGCTATTCGATATCTTTTCCCCGTCATTATCAATCTCCTTATAGATAACGCTTAATCATCTAAGATAAGTTACTTGCTAAGTATATAAAATGTTCGTAAAATAGATACCTATTTAGTAACTTAAGAAGCTATTATCCTTTTCAATTCTTCCGTAGCAGATCTTACATCCTCTTTAGAGACCACCGCTGATATGACTGCTATGCCTTTAGCTCCTGCCTTTATAACCTCTATAGCATTATGCTTATTTATACCGCCTATAGCTATAACTGGCAGCGAGGACACTTTAACTATCGCTTTTAATCCTTCTATCCCTATAACTTTCACGTCTTCTTTGCTTGATGTTTCAAAGATGCTTTGTGCACTTATATAGTCTGCTCCCTCTTTCTCCGCTAACACTGCTTCTTCTGGGGAACTTACAGATGCACCAATAATAAACTTATTACCAGCTATCCTTCTTGCTACAGAGATTGGAAGGTCATTCATACCTAAATGTACACCGTCTGCCCCTACAGCCAAAGCTATATCAACTCTATCATTTACCATGAATAGCGCTCCATATTTCTTAGTGATCTCCCTTAGCTTTACACCTATTTTATAAAGTTCTCTTCCAGTCTTTTCCTTATCTCGAAGTTGAATAACTGTGGCTCCACCCTTTAGTGCCTCTTCTGCAAGAAAAATGTGACTCCTTCCTAAACCTATCTTTTCATCTGTGATTACATAGAGACTTAAGTCCATAATTTTATATCCCCTTCTTTTAGAATATCCTCTCCACTTACCAAGGATAACTCGTCAAATAAGTATACTCTAAAACTTCCCGGACATTTACTCTTTTTTTCCGCCCTTCTAGCAGAAAGCTTAAAAGCCACTAACCCTGCTATAGAGGCTATTAATGGGTCTCCCTTTGTTCCTAAGACCGCAGATATTATAGATCCAGCTATACAACCAGAACCAGTAATACTTCTCAGCATACGACTGCCTCCTTTTACTGATAGGACATCCTTACCGTCAGATAAAAAATCTTCTTCTCCTGTAGCTATAATTATAGTATTAAATTTATTAGCCAGTGACTTTATCACATCTTTCAATTCTAAGGTAACACCACCAATGGCATCTACCCCTCTAACCATTCCAGAATTTCCTGCTAAGGCCATTATCTCCCCGCTATTGCCCTTAATCACTGTTACTTTATACCCTTCTAAGAGAGAATCTACTACATAATTTCTAAAAGGAGTAGCCCCATACCCTACAGGGTCTAATAAGACAGGGATACCTTTTTTATTGGCTACTTCCATCGCCTCTTTCATAGCAGAGAACAGCTCATTCGAAGGAATTCCTATATTTATAAGTAAAGCATCTGCTATAGAAGACATATCCCCTGATTCTTCTGGATATAATGCCATAACAGGGCTTGCCCCGATAGCTAATGTAGCATGTGCTTGTTCAGGCATAGCAACAAAATTAGTAATATGATGAACTAATGGCCTAATCTCTTTCATCACATTCCAAATCCTCTGTCCTTCTTCTAATATGAATCTTACTCTATCTTCCACCTTTTCATCACCTCCAGAAAAGAATAATCTGTTTCATCGATCCTTAAGGGTGTGATAGCTATATAATTCTCTCTTAATACCATATCTTCTGTATCCTCCTCTTCCTCTTTTATAGGAGTTCCACCTATCCAAAAGTATCTTCTACCATATGGGTCAAAAACACTGTGAACTCTATCCTTATACCTTCTTCTCCCAAGTTTTACAAATTTTACTCCCTTTATTTCCTCCACAGGGATATTAGGGACGTTGACGTTTAGAAAGATTCCTTTTGGAAGAGGATTGGTCCTAATATAATCTACAAGTTTCCTTGTTATTCTGACTGCACCTTCATAGAAGTATCCTCTGTCCCCATATTCTAAGGAGATGCCTATAGAAGGAATATTCGAAAATGCCGCCTCTCTACAGGCACCGATTGTCCCAGAAAATCTTATATCATCGCCGACATTAGGTTCATCATTTATACCAGAAATTACTAAATCTATATCCTTAATTAATACGTCAACTGCAAGGATAACACAATCAGCAGGAGTTCCAGATACTGCAAAAGCCTTCTTTTCTCCTAAAGAAAGTTTAATCTCTTCGACTCCTATAGGTCTATCAAAAGTGACTCCTCCACCTACGCCAATGAGTCTATTCTTTGGAGCTACGACATAGATATCATCAGTAGTTGATAGCTCAACGAGAAGCTCTCTTATACCATTAGCCAATATACCATCATCATTTGTAAGGAGAATCTTCATATGATTCCTCCTAAATTATGATATAGAGGGCCAAAACCTTTTCCTATGTTGTTAGGAGCCTCTTTTATAGCTAAAGTTATATATCTTTTGGCTTTTTTGATAGAATTATAGACGTCTTCACCTCTAGCTAGACAGGCAGTTATAGCGGAAGAGAATGTACAACCTGTACCATGAGTATTTTTGGTAAATATTCTTTCTTCTTCAAAAAAGTGAAAATCTTTACCATCGAATAATATATCAACGGCTACATCTCCCCCAAGATGTCCTCCTTTTATGAGCACATTTTTTGCCCCTTTCTCCCTTATTATCTTTGCAGATATCTTCATATCTTCAATGCTAGTGATCTTCACTCCACTTATAGCCTCTGCTTCGGGTATATTTGGAGTTATAATAAATGCAAGGGGGACAATCAATTCCAAAAATTTTTCTTCGGCCGATTCCTTTAAGAGCCTAGCTTTACTCTTAGAGATCATAACTGGGTCTACAACGATCTTTTCTACTTTATAAAAGGTTAATCTTTCCGCAACAGTCTCTATTATCTCTTCATTGGATAACATACCAGTCTTAACCGCATCTGCGCTAATATCCTCAAAAATAGCATCGATCTGTAAAGCTACTATTTCTCTATGGAGATCATAAATAGACTTAACCTCTAAAGTATTTTGAGCAGTAACAGACGTGATAACTGACATCCCGTAAACATCGAACGCTTGAAAGGTCTTTAGATCTGCCTGGATGCCAGCCCCTCCACCTGAATCTGAGCCGGCAATAGTCAAAGCTTTACCTTTATAGTTCATCTTTATCACTCCCTTCGCTAGTATTACCTAGATCAGGTTCAACGGGTTGGAATCCTAGAGGATTCCTCTCAGCCTACTTACAAGATATCCTTGCTTTCAGCACCCCGGTGATCCTTATCTTAGGAACTTTATTTTTTACTAGATATTATAAAGGCATTATTAAGAGTAAGTCAATAGAACTAACTAGTTTCTGCAAAAAAACTCTCTATAAACTCTTTCAGGACCTTTAATGTAGGAAGGTTTGTTGTACCACCTATACCAGTACAGGACAATGCCCCACAGGCATTTCCAATCAAAAGACACTTATCTAGCTCATAGTTATTTAATCTTCCATAGAGAAAACCAGCATTAAAAGCATCACCTGCACCTGTAGTATCTATCACATTAACCTTAAATCCTGCTCTATAATACCCTTTCCTATTTTCTACCACCAATGCACCCTTTTCTCCGAGCTTTATAACTAGAAGTTTCACTTCTTTAGATAGGATCTTTGCAATTTTATCTATAGCATCATCCTCTTTTTCATAAAGACTGAAATAAACCCTCTTAGCTTCTATCTCATTCAAAAATAACATGTCAACCAGGGGGAGAAATTCTTTAAGTTTAAACCAATCCTTATCTTCTGGATCCCAGCCAGGGTCTAAAGATATAGTAAGTCCTTTTTCTTTAACTCTACTAAATAGGTATTTCATATCTTGCTGAAGTCTCTTCTGTAAAAAGAATGAAGATATATGTAGATGACTAGAGTTAGAAATTATAAAGTCTATATCCTCTTCATTAATAGTGAAATCCTTCATAATTCCGGTATAAGTTATAAGGGCTCTATTCTCCGGATAGGTCAAAGAGACAGTAAAACCAGTATCAGTAGCAGGTTGTCTTCTTACCCTTGAGACATTTATCCTCTCATTATTCAAAAACCTCAATATATATTCTCCGAATATGTCATCACCTACTGCTCCAATAAAACTTACTTTAATACCTAATCTTGAAAGTCCAACTGCACATATAGCCGAGGAGCTTCCTAAAGTAACCCTCCCTTCCTCTGCCAATTTCTCCTTGTCCAATTCTGGAAATCCGTTTATTCCTCTCATTATAATATCTACATTGAGCTCTCCTACGATAGATACATTCATAAAGATCCCTCCCTAGAAAGGACCTTAATCTTACTCCCCTCTCTGAATCCAAATCTTTCGAAAAAACCGGCCTTTACCTCTAGTGCATATCTGAATGGTTTTGGACTATAATAGACAGGGCAGCTGTCATTATAACAAGGTTGCATTCTCTGTATACTAAATATTGTCTTATTTGAATCTATAAAGGCTATATCTAAGGGTATGTATGTATTTTTCATCCAAAAACCCCCATTCTCATCGCTTGGGAAGATAAAGAGCATACCATACTCCCATGGGATATCTTCTCTAAACATTAGTCCAAAACTCCACAGCTCAGGTGTATTTGCTATCTCTATTGGAATTATAAGTTCCTTCTCCCTATCGTATATCTTTAATCTCCCTTTCGGAAAGTTAGGTATCTTGATACTATCTCCAAAACCCTGAGTATTAGAAATTAACCCTAAGATTATAAATAGGATAATTAAATATTTTCTCAAGATTCACCTCTATTTCTCTTCAGTATAGCCTTACTATACCGATGGGCATATCTCAAAGGTTCTGGTAATCTATATTTTGTAACAGATCTTAACACTATCTCTACTGATGATTCAAAAGATACCTTATATCCTGGAGAAACAAATACAGGCTTTACTCTATCCTTTGTCCTTAAGACTATCCCTACTATTTTATCTTTATAGAATATAGGTTTTCTATCCCCTTTTAGAGGACCTGGTTCTTCATATCTTCCAATCAAGAGACTCTTAGCACAACCTATAGTTGGCATATCCAAAGCTATACCAAGATGAGAAGCAATTCCCAGATGTCTAGGATGGGCATAACCTTGTCCATCTATAAGCAAGATATCAGGTTTAACTTTTAATCTTCTCCATGCCCCTATAATAGCTGGGCCTTCCCTAAAACTCAAGAAACCTGGTATGTAAGGGACAACTTCTCTAGTTGAATAATAGGAAAATTCTATTAACTCTAGAATGTCAAATCTCATAACCACTATTACCGAAAGAACTCTGCCATCTTCAGAAAAGGATGTATCGACCCCTCCAATAAATCTTAAGGCTGAGAACCCATCGGTAAGAATTAGTCTCTTAGCCAAAGACTTTTGTAAGTTCTCAGCCTCTTCTATACTATTAAATCTAAAAAGGTTTTCTAAAGCCTCAGACAAGATTTCAGATTAAAGCTCCTTTCCATTTACCAGTATCTTTTCTCCTGCAAGGGGAACTACCTTAGCCTCTACGCCTTCAGGTAGTTTCAACACTACATCAATATAGTCGTTCTCCTTTCTACAAGATATCTCTATAACACCGCAAGGTGTTGGGATAGTTCCCTTAGCCCACTTTAAATCACCTAGATTAGGTTGAATTAATACCTTCTTAAAGCCAGGTTCTAAGGGTCTTACCCCTAGGATATAAGCTGGTAGGAAATATCCAGGAGCGCTAGACCATGCATGACAGTGACTTCTAGTTAGTCTATCTTTTATAAAACCTATAAATGTCTCCCAACAAGTAGTAGCTCCATGATCCAACATCAAGCCCCAAGCTCTTCTAATATCATTTAAAATCTTATCGATTCTATTTATTTTAATAAGGGCTTCAAAGTAGAAGAAGGACATAAAAGGACTCCCTATTTTGATAAAGTGTTCTGGAGGGTCAATAAGATACTTTTCTAGAATTTCTTTCCTCTCACCATCAGCACAGTCACACAGATACACCATGGTATTAGTCTGTTGACTGATAACCTTTGATCGTCTTCCATTCTTATGGATACTATCTATATAAGCCTTGTTCTCCTCATCCCAAAGATGCTTATTTATAGCCTCTTTTAAGGTATCTGCAAATTTTAGTAGATAGTTTTTATCTTCAGTTCTATTTAAAACATCTGAGATATATGCTATATCCCTTAGGGCTTTTACAAGCAATGCATTTTGATGAGTTACTACACCACTTTCTGGTGTATCCATAGGAGCCCAATCCAACATATTCCAGGCAGTTATTTCTAATAATCCGTCTTTGTTTATGAATTTTTCAAAATTTCTAACAGTTTCCATAAGATAAGGATAGATCTCATTTAGAAATTCTGTATCTCCAGTGAAGAAATAGTACTCCTTACAGGCACTTATCCAGAATAGAGTCCATGCAGTTAAGATATTCTGCCAACCACTAGGGACTTGCGACTCTGGCAAGATGCTCCTATAGAGAGATTTTGGAACTAGCTTGAGGCAACGTTTAGAAAGCTGATAAGCTCCAAATGTATAATAATTTATAAGTGCTTCATTCCTAGAATCCCCTACCCAAAATGTCTGTTCGTAAGCTGGACAGTCTACATAGGTATCCTCCATACATAGTCTCTCTGTATGTTGGGATATCTCCCAGATACGATTTAGGAGATAATCGCTTGAGTAGAAAGAACCAAGTTCTGCAACAGGATATGTAGAAAGATAAGCCCTTACGGAGTAGAATTTAAGAGAGTTATTTAGATTCCTTATAGTTACCATAACATATCTGAAACCTCTCCTTATAATGGATCTATAGCTCTGTCTTCCTTCTTTAGTTATATACCTTAGAGTATTATTTAATCCATTGGTATCTTCTATAATGCCATCATGCATACTTTCAAAGAAGTAAAAATCTAAGATTACTCCCTCTGGGCTATCAATATCAAATTCTAAAAATCCTGAGAGTTCTCTACCAAAATCTACTATAAACTCTATATCTCCATCTAATTCCCTGATAGAAGCATACGTTTCATTGGGAATAACTATATTTTGATAATCAAAGGGTACACCATACTCTCTTAATACCTTCTTCACCGTAGAAAGGGTATATACATTCTCCTTGCAGGTATGTTCTTTTAAGATAGGCTTTATAAAATCTTTATATCGGGATAATCCTTCTGGACCACTAAAATTCCAAATATTTATGTATTCTGTAGTCTCCCTAAGATCATAATCTACAGGTTCACCAATGAGTAGTACCTCTTTCTTATCAAAGGGACCTATAGTAATAAACTCATAATCATCAAATATCGGAGCTTTAAAGGATACCTCTTCTTCAAAATCAAATCCCATATGGATGAAAAGTTCATGGTATCTTCCACTAATATCCATTAAAAAGAAGTTTTCTCCCCTCTTTAGTTCAACCTCTATAGAATTTTCATCTTTTATCTCATAGACTTTCCCATTTATTTTAAATCTTCCATAGACGCTTACCCATCTTCCAAAAGGAAATACTACTTTACCCTTCATATCTTTTGGAGATTCTATTATAGTCGCTATATACCCCAAAAATGCCTTTGGATTTGCCGTGTAGTCTCCTGGAAAAAAGTTAGGTCTTACATCTACAGATATATGGGTCTTTACCGGCATTACTTCTTTTAGGGATACAACTCTCTTTGGATAGATAAGTTCCTCTGTAAGATATGGGATATCCCTTGGTATTAGAGTCTTCCAAGGATTAGCCCCATACTCCCCTATCTCTATAGAGTTATTCCAACTAAAGTCATCAAAATCTCTTTCGGTCCAGTCCTGACTAAATTTATTGGCATTAAATATCTCTGCCCAACCTTGCTGACAACTTATCCTTACTGAAGCTCTCTGAAAACTGGTATGTTCTTTATTCTTCCAACTACTATCTGTTATTACACTCTCTATAATGTTTCCATCTTTGTAAAAATCCAGTTGAGCTATTAAGCCACCTCTTCCTTCAATATACTGAAATGTACTTACCCCAAAATGAGTAACCAAAACAGCGATGACATTCTTCCCAGTGACTAGATAATCTTTAATATGGTAAGTATCATAAGAGTACTCAAATGGCCAACTCCTTACCGGTCCAAAACCGATTCTTTTCCCGTTCACATAGAGCACATACCTAGAATCTGCAGTTATATTTAAGACTGCATCATCAACATCTTTAGGCTTATTAAATGTCTTTCTAAAAGCTACCCAATAATTTCTAGGATGCTCACCACTATTATCCCATATCCATTTAGCCTTCCAGTTCATATCCTATCAAACCTCCTATATATCAAGGTTAAATAGCCTCTTTGGATTTTCATAAAGCCAACTTCTTGCTATCTCAATTGCTGAATTCTCATTTATCCAGCCCATTCTTATAAGCCTAACTAGAGCTCTCGTCATATTTTCTCTAGCTATCTTTAAGTGGGAGACTATATATTCTGGGATATCAAAATAATCACCACATACATAATATTGCCTCCGTTAATTTAATTATTCATAATTCCCTTCTCTTCTCCATATATCAAGCATAAGCTCATAACGTTCCAATCTCATCCCAGTGTATATACAGTTAGAAGTAGAAAAGATATAACCCCCTCCGGGCATACCATTCTTTAAGGCGTATCTTACAGACTCTATCACTTCCTCGTCTGTTCCTGTCTGCAAAAGTCCACAGTTAACATTACCTATAAGACAGACCTTATCACCTACTAACCTCTTGACCTCTGCTATATCTACTCCGCCTTGGGGGTCTAAAGAATGAAGAGCATGAGGATTCGTTTGTACAAGCTGATCTAATATAGGCATTATATTTCCATCTGTATGCTTAATTACGTAAAAGCCCATTTCTCTATAACCTTTTATTAACTTGTATAGATATGGAGTTATAAATTCAGAGAAGAGAGATGGGCTCAAGAAGGGTCCTGTATTAAAACAATAATCAGAACATAGGGCAAAACCATCCAACCCTCCATGTTTCGCTATAATCTCTGCCCTTTCTAATGCCTTGTTGACCATAAACTCTGCCTCTTGCTTTACTTTGTCTGGTTCGTCTTTTAACCTGTAGACAAAGTTTACCATCTCTGAACCTGAAGGAATACTAAATGTAGCATCTCCATGGATCATTAAAAAATATTTATTTCCAATTTTTTCTCTCACTATATCTATAAGTCTAAGAGTCTCTTCTAATGAACTAGGGTTTGGATGTAAAAATATGGCGCTATGTTCATATTTTTCTGCTGTAGCTATAAAGATACTAGCTATATCTTCTCTATGTAATTGTCTTTCTTTCTCTGTCATTTGGAACCACTGAGAATAATTTCTATGACTTGGATGGACTTTGCCAAATGCCTCCATTGTAAGATAGAAAACAAGTTCAAAATGAGGGACTCTACCCTTCAAAGGTTTCCGCTCTAATGCCATAATGAATCTTTCCCTTGGTGTCACGGTAATTTCTCCCATAATTAACCCTCCTAAAATAATAAAAGCACATCTATTTAGATAGATGCGCACTTAGTAATATTCAACAATCTATAATACTAATTTGCCCCTTCTTGTGCAGCTTCCACCGGAATACGTTTTTCGAATACGAAGGAATCATCTTTATAATCTACAATAACGACGTCCCCTTCTTTGAATGTGCCATCTATCACAAAACCAGATAGTGGACTCCCTATCCTCTTTTGAATAACTCTCTTTAGAGGTCTAGCTCCATAGTGAGGGTCAAATCCTTCTTTGATGAGTTGCTCTTTAGCGTTTTCAGTAAACTCAAGAGTAATACCGAGACTAAGAAGTTGCCTTCTAAGGTCATTTAGAAGTAGATCCACAATCTGTTTCATCTGCTCCTTTGTAAGTTGATGGAATATTATGATCTCATCTACTCTATTTAAAAATTCTGGTCTAAAGGTATGTTTTACTTCTTCAAGTACTCTCTCCTTCATTATCTGATACTCTTCCTTTTCGCTAGATTCTTGTTTAAATCCAATCTTACTTGTTGAAGAGATCCACTGACTACCTATATTAGAAGTCATAATTATAACCGTATTCTTAAAATCTACAGTTCTACCTTGAGCGTCAGTAAGCCTTCCTTCATCTAGTATCTGCAGAAGAATATTAAATACATCTGGATGAGCCTTTTCAATCTCATCAAAGAGCACAACAGAGAACGGCTTCCTTCTTACTGCCTCGGTAAGCTGACCACCTTCTTCGTATCCTACATACCCAGGAGGTGCCCCTACAAGTCTAGAGACGGCAAATTTTTCCATATATTCAGACATATCAATCTTAATTAAGGCATCTTCATCGTTGAACAAGTACTCAGCTAAAGCTCTAGCCAACTCTGTCTTTCCTACACCTGTAGGACCAAGGAATATAAAGGAACCGATTGGTCTCTTAGGGTCCTTTATCCCTGCTCTAGCCCTGCGAATAGCTTCTGACACAACCCTTACCGCCTCTTCCTGTCCAACTATTCTCTTATGTAACTCTTCTTCCATATGGAGTAACTTTTCTACCTCTTTTTCTAAGAGCTTAGTAACTGGGATACCAGTCCATAATGACAAGACTTCTCCTACATCTTCTTCTGTTACTATTGGTTCCCTACGTTTTACCTCGAATCCTTCTATAGAGACTGCCTGTAGTTGTTCCATAATAAACCTTTCTCTATCTCTGAGTTGAGCTGCTCTTTCATAATCTTGAGACCTTACTGCCAATTCCTTTTCCCTTCTTACACTTTCTAATTCCAGTTCTAATTCCTTCTTAGAGCTAGGAGTCTCTGAGAGTTCCAATCTCACCTTAGCAGAGGCCTCATCTATAAGGTCTATAGCTTTATCTGGCAAATGTCTTTCACTTATATATCTGTCTGAGAGAATAGCAGCTGCCTCTATAGCTTTGTCCGTTATCTTTACTTGATGATGAGCTTCGTATCTCTCTTTTATCCCTTTAAGGATCATTATAGTGTCTTCAACAGATGGTTCTTCAACTATTATAGGCTGGAATCTTCTCTCTAAAGCCGAGTCTTTTTCTATATATTCTCGGTATTCATCGAGAGTAGTAGCTCCAATGCACTGCAATTCTCCCCTGGCAAGGGCAGGTTTTAGGATATTAGAAGCATCCATAGCCCCTTCAGCTGCGCCAGCACCTACCATAGTATGAAGCTCATCAACAAACAGAATAACCTCTCCATTAGCTCTACGTATCTCGTCGAGAATACGTTTCATTCTTTCTTCAAATTCTCCCCTATACTTTGTTCCTGCTACTATAGCAGCCAAATCTAGTGCTATAATCCTCTTATTATGTAAGATAGGGGGACCTTCCCTTTTAACTATCTTCTGAGCAAGTCCCTCTACTATAGCTGTCTTTCCTACTCCAGCCTCACCTATGAGAACTGGATTATTCTTTGTTCTCCTACACAGTATCTGCATTAATCTTCTTATCTCTTTATTTCTACCTATAACAGGATCAAGTTTTCCTTCTCTAGCTAACTGAGTAAGATCTCTACCAAACTGATTAAGGAGAGGAGTCTTTGCCCTAGATCTACTAGCACTTTCTGCTACCATCGTCTTACCTTCTCCTAGGAAGTATAAAACTTCACTTCTAGCCTTATCCAAGGTGACTCCTAAACTTTCTAAGATTTTGGCGGCAACTCCTTCGCCTTCCCTTATAAGTCCAAGGAGTATATGTTCTGTTCCAATGTAATTCTGACCCATCAATTTGGACTCTTCATATGCCAACTCTAAAGCTCTTTTAGCCCTTGGAGTAAGTGTCATCTCAGGAAGATAGATACCACCACCTCTTCCAATGAGTTCTTCCACTTTAGCCCTTACATAACCTAAGTCTATACCCCAACTACTTAAGACTTTAGCTGCTATACCCTCTCCTTCTGCTAAAAGACCCAAAAGGAGGTGTTCTGTTCCAAGATAATTATGATTAAGTCTTCTAGCTTCTTCTCTCCCTAATGTTAACACTCGTCTTGCTTGATCAGTAAACTTATCCCACATAATCAGACTCTCCTTAAGATTACTTCTTTATAAAAATTATACTATAGAGATATATAAAAACAACTGCCCCTAGTATAGCTGAAAGAATATTCACATTATATATTCGGATTGAAGAGAGAAAAATATCTACCAGCCAACCTCCTATAAAGGCAGAGATGATAAGTCCTAGTATTCCCCCAATAAGTTTATCTTTCAGAAAGATTTTAGCTACTCCCCCTATTATTATTGCTATTAAAAGATAGATTAAATATCTCATCTATTCCCTCCTAGTTACAACTACATTTTACTATGTTTATATACCATTATCAAGTATTATGTAAACTATCAAGCCCCTAGAAAGTCTAGGGGCTTGATCTTATTCTCTTGACTCTACAGATGCTGTTGGCTCTCCTGTTTTCTTCTTAAAAGTTATCTGCCCATTTTCTACAGTTACAATTATTGTATCTCCTTCTTTAAAGTCTCCTCTTAACAAGAGCTCAGAAAGAGGATTCTCTATAAGACGTTGTATAGTTCTCCTTAAAGGTCTAGCTCCAAGAGCCGGATCATACCCTTCTTTAGCTAGGATATCCTTTACCTCTTCTGTAACTTCCATATTCATCCCCTGAGCTCTAATCTGACGGTAGACTTTATTCAGCATAAGGTCTACAATCTGCTTTATCTGTTCTTGTGTCAATGAATGGAAGATTATAATCTCATCTATTCTGTTTAAAAATTCTGGTTTGAAGTAATAGTTTAACTGTTTCATTAGTTCTGATTTTATCTCATTGTATACTTTTGGATCTTCTCCACCTTTAAGCTTCTCCATTATAAGTGGTGCACCTATATTAGAGGTCATAATTATAACTGTATTCTTGAAGTCTACAGTCCTACCTTGTCCATCGGTAAGTCTACCATCATCTAGTATCTGTAGGAGAACATTAAATACATCAGGATGAGCCTTCTCAATCTCATCTAGGAGTATCACAGAGTATGGTCTTCTTCTAACAGCTTCTGTTAACTGACCACCCTCTTCGTATCCTACGTAACCAGGAGGTGCACCAATCAATCGAGAAACTGTATGTTTTTCCATATACTCAGACATATCTAATCTAATAAGAGCTTCTTCATCGTTAAATAGGTATTCAGCCAAAGCCCTAGCCAGTTCTGTCTTACCTACCCCTGTAGGTCCAAGGAATAAGAAGGAACCAATCGGCTTGTTTGGATCTTTTAATCCAGCCCTAGCTCTTCTTATCGCTTGAGATATAGCCTTAACTGCTTCATCCTGTCCAACTATCCTCTGATGTAGGATATCTTCCATATCTAATAGCTTCTTGCTCTCCTCCATAGATATTTTAGTTACTGGAATTCCAGTCCAATTGGAAACTATCCTAGCTACATCATCTGCAGTAACCTCAGCCTTTTCCTTAAACTTATCTTTCTCCCACCTTTTCTTAAGCTCTTCAAGTTCTCTTTGCAGCTCTTTCTCTCGATCTCTTAGTGTAGCTGCCCTTTCATACTCTTGGGCATTTACTGCAGCCTCTCTCTCTTTGGCTATCCTCTCTATCTCTCTTTCTAGGTTCTTTATCTCAGGAGGAGGAGATACACTTCTAAGTCTTACATCTGCACACGCCTCATCTATAAGGTCTATAGCCTTATCTGGCAGATATCTATCTGTAATGTACCTGTCGGAAAGGACAGCTGCATTGTATATAGCTTCATCGGTAATCTTAACTCTATGATAAGCCTCATATCTATCTCTTAGACCTTTTAGTATCTCTATAGTTTCCTCAACAGTAGCTTCTCTAACTAGAACGGGCTGGAATCTACGTTCTAATGCTGCATCTTTTTCTATGTGCTTTCTATACTCGTCTAGTGTAGTAGCTCCAATACATTGTAATTCTCCTCTAGCAAGGGCAGGTTTTAAGATATTAGATGCATCAATAGCCCCTTCTGCAGCTCCTGCTCCTACAATAGTATGTAACTCATCTAAGAAGAGTATAACTTCACCGTTACTATTTATAACCTCATCAACCACTCTCTTAAGTCTTTCCTCAAACTCTCCTCTATACTTTGTACCTGCCACTATAGCAGCCATATCTAAAGCCATTATCCTCTTGTTTGCTAGAGATTCAGGTACTTCACCCTTTACAATTCTCTGAGCTAAACCCTCAACAATAGCAGTCTTACCGACCCCTGGCTCACCTATAAGCACAGGATTATTCTTTGTCCTCCTAGAAAGTATCCTTATAACCCTTTCTATCTCCTCTTCTCTACCAATTACAGGGTCAAGTTTACCTTCTCTTGCCATTTGAGTTAAGTCTCTACTAAACTGATCTAGAGTAGGTGTATTACTCTTTCCTCTGTAACTTCTAGGAGATTTTTTCCTAGATTTTGTTAATTCTTCCCTCACTCTTTCGTAAGTTACTCCTTTCTTATTAAGTATTTGGGAGGGTAAATTCTTCCCCCTTAATAGAGCAAGTAAAATATGTTCTGCTCCTACATAGTTATCCCCTAGAGAGCTGGCTTCATCACTAGCCCTCTCTATAATCTGCTTAACCTCAGGAGAAACTATTCTTTCTCCCTCTAAAGGGGAAGGAACAGAATTTTCTTCTATCTCCCTTTTCAACTCTTCTATATTTACTCCAAGGTTAGAGAGGATTTTTGTCCCAATATTACCCTCTTGTATTATCCCAAGGAGTATATGCTCCGGATTTATTGCTCCGCTACCTAATCTTCTAGCCTCTTCTTCTGCGCTTACTAAGACTTTCTCTGCACTTTCAGAGACAGTCTCTGAGACTGGCTCAAATTCTGGCTGATAGAAAAACCTTGTAAGTATCTCTGGGAATCCTCCAAAGTCAAAGTCAAATAATGACCTTCTTCCACTTAGTAATCCCTGTTCTCTAGCGCACTCATTACAAAGATGACTAACTGTCTTTCTTCCGTTTACTATACGGGTATATTGGACAGTAGCCTCTCTTTGATGGCATATATCGCAAAGCATCCTTTATTCTCCTCCTTTCTTTACAAAAATTGGGGGCACCTAAGTGCCCCCAAACTTTCTACTCAATGTTTATCTTTCTACCCTTAGGAGATACTTCTTGCTTGGGAGCCCTTATCTCAAGTATTCCATCCTTAAATGTAGCCTTAGCTTCTTCAGACTTTACAGCTACAGGTAGAGGTATTACCCTTTCAAATGCACCATAGCTTAGTTCTTTCCTATAGTAGTTCTTGTCCTTTACTTCAGTTTCCTCTTTAGACTGTCCTTTAATTGTTATAGAGTCTTCTGTGACAATAACTTCTACGTTATCCTTGCTTACCCCAGGCAGATTGGCCTTTACTACAATCTCCTTGTCCGTCTCATAGACATCGCAAGCAGGAGTCCATACCCTTCTAAACTCTTCTGTAGTCTCTAAGAGAGGTTCCCTCCTAAAGAAAGGAGTCCTCTCAAAAACCTCATCAAAAAGTCTCTCCATCTCCCTCCTTAAAGATTCAATCTCTCTAAAAGGATCCCATCTTCTCAAAGCCATACCCTACACCTCCTTTCAAAAATTCTCTAATAATTCCTTAAGTGTTTCTATAAACACTCCATCTAAGTTTAATGAAGCCAGTTCTTCTCTAATCTG
>JBMFMV010000041.1:0-17173 GCA_049970495.1 bacterium | reverse complement strand
GTAGAGAAAATTTAACAGCACATAGTATTTCTACGGAGTCCTTAGAGTCGTATTTGGTGTAACATAACTAGTCATCTTATTATTCAATTCATACAGGACTCCAGGAGGAAGCCAATTTTCTTTTGAAGTTAACTTGACTTTATTATTCTGAAGATAATCAATAAAAGTTTCAAAATCTTTTAATATAGGAGCTAGACTTTCGTCAATCTTTCTTATATCAAGCATCCTTGATTAACCCTTTGGTATTCAAATTATACTCTTATCTTTCTTTAGATTATAAAACATAAATTTTAAATATATTATTAGGTACCTGTCGCTACCAAGAATATTCATATCTCTAGTAGTTTTTCTGAGGGCATAATAAACCTAAAGTAAACTACTATGTAAAAATATCAAAACACTGTATAATAATAAACAAAATACATGGAACTAGGAGGTAGATAGATGATAGATAGAAGGACTGCTATAGTGACCGGTGGGGCAAGAGGAATCGGAAATGCTATTGCTCAGCAACTAGCAAAAGATGGGTGTGCAGTTGTTATCTTTGATATTATCCCACCTGAAAATGTAAAAGAGAATCTAGAGGCGGTTAAGAGTTATAATGTCCCATTTTTATACGTTCAGGGGAATCTAGCAGATGCAAATGATAGGCAAAAATTGGTAGAGACTGTAATCAAAGAGTTTGGGAGGATTGACATACTTATAAATAATGCTGGTGTTGCCCCAAAAGAACGTAAGGATATTCTAGAGATGACTGAGGATAGCTTTGATTTTGTAATTGGGATAAACTTAAAAGGGACTCTATTTTTGACACAGTTAGTAGCAAAAGAGATGATAAAACTTGTCGAATCCGGGACTAACGTATCTCCAATCATTATAAATATATCATCTATATCTGCTTATACATCTTCCACTAATAGAGGTGAATACTGTATATCTAAGGCTGGAGTAAGTATGTTGACAAAACTATTTGCAGATAGACTTGCCAGTTATGGGATATACGTATATGAGATTAGACCTGGAATTATCCTTACCGATATGACCAGTACAGTAAAAGAAAAATATGACAAGCTAATTGCTGAGGGGATTACACTTATAAAAAGGTGGGGATATCCTCAGGACGTAGCAAATGCTGTTTCTGTGCTCTGCTCAGGGAAACTGGCATATTCTACAGGAGAAGTTATAAATGTAGATGGAGGATTTCATTTAAGGAGATTATAAGGAGGGTTTTGATTATGGAACATACTCAGGTCCAGATTAATGGGATTAATCTAGATGTGTATTCTCTGAATACTGTAGTGGTTGGGTCTGGTGCAGCAGGGCTTAATGCTGCAGATAGACTCTATTCTTTTGGACAGAAGGATATAGCTATTGTTACTGAAGGGCTAACGAAAGGAGCATCTAGAAATACAGGTTCAGATAAACAGACATATTACAAGCTCACCGTTGCTGGTCAGAGTCCAGACTCAATTTATGAAATGGCAGAGACCTTATTCCAAGGTGGATGTATGCATGGAGATATTGCCCTTGTTGAGGCTGCACTCTCTGCTAGATGCTTTTTCAGGTTAGTAGAATTGGGTGTTCCTTTTCCTCATAATACGTATGGAGAATATGTGGGCTATAAAACAGACCACGATCCAAGACAGAGGGCTACATCTAGTGGACCTCTCACATCGAAGTATATGACAGAAAAACTCCAACTAGAGGTTGAGAAAAAAGGGATAAGGATATTCGATAGATATCTTGTAATTGGTGTTCTTACAGATAGAGCCAAGACTAAAAGTATTGGACTGTTAGCTCTGAATTTGAATGAATTAGAGAATCCTGACAAGAGATATGTCCTCTTTAACTGTACAAATATCATCTATGCAACTGGTGGACCTGCAGGAATGTACAAATTATCTGTATATCCTGAGAGCCAGACAGGTTCTACAGGGATTGCTCTAGAAGCAGGAGTTAAGGCTAGGAATGTAACTGAATCCCAGTTTGGAATAGCTTCAATAAAGTTCAGATGGAATCTCTCCGGGACGTATCAACAGGTACTACCTAGATATGTATCTACAGATAGGGATGGCAATGATGAAAAGGAATTTTTACTAGACTATTTTAAAGACCCTAAAAAGATGCTCACCGCTATATTCTTAAAGGGTTATCAGTGGCCATTTGACCCAAGAAAGGTAAAGAATTATGGGTCTTCCCTGATAGATATCCTAGTCTACTATGAAACGATTATAAAAGGGAGAAGAGTATTTTTAGATTTTACAAAAAATCCCCTCGGAGAAAAGTTCAGCTTTGATCTCTTAGAGAAAGAGGCGTATGAATATCTATCTAAATCTAAAGCCCTCTTTGGCACACCAATAGAAAGACTTGCACATATGAATCACCCAGCAATAGATCTATACAAAGACCATGGAATAGACCTTACAAAGGAATATCTAGAGATTGCGGTATGTAATCAGCATAATAACGGAGGATTGGTTGGAGATATATGGTGGGAGAGTAACATTAGACACTTCTTCCCAGTTGGGGAGGTAAATGGCTCTCATGGGGTCTATAGACCTGGAGGAAGTGCCTTAAATTCTGGACAGGTAGGTAGCACTAGGGCAGCAGAGTATATATCTGCCTGTTATAGAGAAGAGCCAATGAAAGTTGAAGAGTTCCTAGATATAGTAAAAGATCAGGTAATTATAAAGATAGAGATGGGTAGAAGATTCCTATCTAATATAAGTGAAAATAGCAATATATTAGACATAAGAAAGAAGATAGGAGAGAGGATGGATAGAGGTGGAGGAATAATAAGGTCAGTAGAATCTGCATATAGGTTTGCAAAAGAGGCTAAGGATGACTTAAAAAATATAGTAGAGATGACAAGGATATCCTCAATAAAAGAACTACCATATGCTTATCAAAACTATGACCTACTCCTAACCCAGTATGTTTACCTCTCTAGTATTGCAAACTATATAGAAAAGGGAGGAAAAAGCAGAGGGTCTTATCTTGTGTATGATAGTAATGGCGAATTGCCACTACAAGGGTTACCTGAAGTATTTAGATTCTCTCTAGACGAAGGAAGATTCTCAAAGACAATTCAGGAAGTAACATATAGAGATGGCGAATGCTATTTTGATTGGGTCCCTGTTAGGCCTATACCTAAAGGGGACGATTGGTTTGAGAATGTCTGGAATGATTATAGAAAAGGAGCGATATTTAAGAAGGGGTAGAGTATGGATAAGATATCTGTTGTACTGGTAGCGATAGGTGGATATGGTAATAACTATGTGAAAGCTATATTAGAAGAAGGGGATGCCTATGGGGTAGAAATTGTTGGAGCGGTAGATCCATACCCAGAAACCTGCATGTATTTAGAAAAGCTAAAGGGAAAAGGAGTCCCCATATATTCTGACTTAAAGGATTTTTATAAGATGCAAAGGGCAGACCTAACTGTTATATCATCGCCGATTCACTTCCACTGTAAACAGACAGTAGTAGCTTTAGAAAATGGGAGCAATGTCCTCTGTGAGAAACCAGCCTCAGCCACTGTGCAAGAAATCAGAGAGATGATACTGACTAGAAATAAGACGGGACTCAAGGTAGCTATTGGATTCCAGTGGGCATATGACCCTGCTTATATAGCCTTAAAAGAGGATGTAATGAAAGGACTACTTGGAAGGCCTAAGAGACTTAAGACACTGGTTCTATGGCCCAGAAATACTGCTTATTATAGACGTTCAAGCTGGGCTGGTAGAAAAAGGGATGAGAGGGGGAATTGGATACTTGACAGTGTGGCTAATAATGCTACTGCACACTTTCTGCACAATATGCTACACCTCTTGGGAAAAAGTATGGAGAGTAGTACAATGCCAGTAGAAGTAACGGCAGAGCTCTATAGGGCTAATCCAATTGAGAATTTTGATACATCTACTATTAGAGTCTTGACAGAAGATGGGGTGGAGATACTTTTCTATGCTACCCATGCTGTAAAAAATCTATTTGGACCGATATTTGCATACGAATTTGAATCAGCTATAGTAGTTTATAATGACCCTAATATCCCAGAAAGCTCCAATAATTTAGTGGCAAGGTTTAAAAATGGCGTTATTAAAGAGTACGGTTCCCCCAATCATGGGAGTATAAGAAAACTGTGGAAGACCATAGATGCTATTAGAGGTGAAGATATAATATACTGTCCAATCGAATCTGCAATGGCACACACGCTGACTATTAATGGAGCTCAGGAGTCCACACCAGACATAACAGAATTCCCAGAAAAACTTATAAAAAGAGAGGGAGAACCGGAATTAATCTGGGTAGAAGGGCTTGAAGAGGCGCTTAAATACTGCTATAGAGAAGAGGCGCTGCCTTCAGAAATCGGCATAACTTGGGCAAAACCAGGTAGAAAAATATCACTTGTAGGATATACTCATTTCCCAACTAAATATACTAACCAGTAGGGGTTCAAAATTTTGGACCCCTACTCTTCTCGTTTCTTATCCTGTTCTTTTCCTGCTCTAGCTATATAGTCTCTGTAAGTTATCAAGTTAAATTCTTTTATTATGTCTTCTAATTTTATATCATCGGTAAGAGGCTCAATTGTAAATATGGCTTCATCTTCAAAAGACTCTATTCTAATTTTATCTCTATACCTTTTCCAGATCTTTAAAGGCTTATCATGTTGAAAGTCCCAGTGAAATACACCTGTATCTAGCTCTATCTTATCCCATACCCAATAGAAAAACCTATCTGTCTTTACCCTCCACCTACCAATATTATCTATAATCCCAGATTTTAATCGCCATGTAGAGGCAACAATAAAGAGAGTAAAGAGGGTAGAGATAGAGTTTAACATCCTTCCTCCCGGATAGGCAGAAGAAAATATAACCAATTTAGCCCCGTTATCTGCCTGATATCTCCAGTATGAAGACCAATTAGCATCAAAACATATCTGGCAACCAATCTTCCCGAACTCTGTCTCTATAGGTTTCTGATCTACTCTACCGGGAGAAACTCCATCTTCCATCTCAGGCTCAGTTGGATGTATCTTATCATACCTTCCAAGGAGTTCTCCTTTACGGTTAAATACGAGTAATGAGTTATATATCTTCCCATCCCTTATATCATATGTTGAACCGGCAAGATATGTATTATACTTTCTAGCAAGACTAGATATAAATTGTTTCATCTTCTCGGTGTCTTTTACTTCCCTAGCCTTTATCGAAAGTCCTGCATATGGAAAGATCTCAGGTAATGCCACAATGTCTGGACCTATAATGCTTATATCTTCTAGTATATTTTCCACAAAGGATAAATTATCCTCAATGCTTTCAACCCTTCTACACTCAAGAGCTAAAGAAACTGTAGCAATCTTGACTTTCATCTTACACCTCCACCTTCTAGTTTAATATAGAAATTATAACACTTTTAAAGTAGTATCTTATCCCATGTAGTTATCCTTTATAGCATTAAAGTTGACTATTCTTTCCGAAAATGTCGCCTAGTTGACAGATGATATACTTAACCTTTAAACTATAGGAAATTAATCTTAAATATAGAGGAGTTCAGATGTATAGGGAGATAATATTTTTTATTCTAGTCTTCTTGACTATACTTATAACCCTCCCTAGATCTGCCTTTGCCTGGGGTGGACATAGGGAAGTTACTTATTACTGTCTAAAAGATATAGATTGGCTAAAGGATTTTGAAAATATCAAGATAACCCCATTTACTTATCAAGACCCTGATAAGAGGAAAGTCCCTTATGAAATACCTTATAAGGAGGGAGATATAGAAGGTACTACATCTGCCCTAGATATCTTGACTATATACTCTGAAGAGCCAGATTGGGGGCTTGACAAGGACATAGATTCTCTTCTATTTAAATTGCTTGGATATATAGGATTAGATAGTAGTAGCTGGAGACATGGCTATTGGGTAATGGGTCCAATAAAACTGGGAGGAGCGCCGGATAGATTTGTATATTTCTATAACATGAGCATTTTGGCATTTAAGAATAATGACCCATACTGGGGGTTTAGATTTCTTGCCAGATGCCTACACTATATAGAAGATATAACCCAGCCGCAGCATGCTTATCCGGTACCTTATAAGGTGATTATACAGAATCATTTTGATCCAAAAAAGATAGTACCCATAGCTACTAATCATCACTTTACTCTAGAGAGATACCAAGCTTATCTTTGTAGGACAGGTTATCCTAAGTTTATAAATGCTATTACTTCGGCTAAGCCAAGAAAAATAAAAGACCTGAAGGATTTTATTGTAGAATCTGCTATAAAGAGTTCCAAAAAGGCAGAAGAATTATGGGATATACAATCAAAGCTCTACGGATCAGATATAGATAAACAGGAAGAATTCCACTGGTATTTGGGATTAGAACTCGATGAAACACTCAAAACTCGCTATGATGATATTATAGCAGAACAGTTATCTGACTTGGCTTCCAGAGTAAAGGGGCTAGTTCTTCACATGCGCGAAATAATTGAAGGTCTCTCTTATCCCATCTACGAGAGAAGTTCTAGGAGTCCAATTAAGCAATTTGTTAGCCTTTTCACAGTTAAGGGCTATACGTCTAACCTCTCCAGGTCTAGGCGCATCGTAGAGAACAGAGAAGTTCCTCCCAGAGACAGATTTTAAGATTTCTATAAGCTCGTTTACGCTTGTCTCTTTACCTGTACCTATATTGTATATACCTATAGGAGCAGATAGGGCTTTTATATTTGCATCTACTACATCCATAACATATACATAATCTCTAGTCTGTTCCCCATCCCCATAGACTATGCATGGCTTATTAGAGAGTATTCTCTCGGAGAATATTGCCACTACTCCAGCCTCTCCGAATGGGTCCTGCCTAGGACCATACACATTAGCGTACCTTAGGGCTACATACTCCAAACCAAAAACGGAATAGTAGTACCCAAGATATATCTCCACAGACCTCTTACTTACTCCATAAGGTGATATAGGAGCTGTAGGGGTAGATTCATCAGCTAATCCTCCCACATCACCATAGATAGCGCCACCTGTAGATGCAAAGATAAATCTCTTTACACCATAATCTTTAGATAATTCTAAGAGATTAAGAGAACCAATTATATTTACAGTTGCATCATAAACAGGGTCTTCTACAGATCGTCGCACATTTATCTGTGCAGCATGATGATCAATTACCTCAGGTCTAAATGACACAAATATCTCTTCTAACTTATCTCTATCTCTTATGTCTATCTCAAAGAACTCTGCCTTAGGGTTTATATTCTCTCTTCTACCACTAGAAAGATTGTCTATAATCCCAACTGTATGCCCCCCAGATATAAATGCATCTACTATGTGAGAGGCAATAAATCCAGCTCCTCCTGTTACAAGTATCCTCATTTTTGTCCTCCTTTCTTAAGCCCTAGGGTGTGTCTTCTTATATATCTCTTTGAGTCTTTCTAAAGTTATATGCGTATACTTCTGAGTAGTTGAAAGGTCAGAATGACCCAACAGCTCCTGCACCGCCCTAAGGTCTGCCCCATTTTCCAATAGATGTGTGGCAAATGAATGTCTTATAGTGTGGGGACTTATATCTTTACCCATCTGTATTCCATACTTTTCCATCATTCTCTCTATACTTCTTGAAGTAAGTCTTGTTCCAAATCTGCTCAGAAATAGCGCCCTTTCTCTACTATCCCTAATCAGCTTTGGCCTTACCTCTTCTAGATACTTCCTCAAACTCTTTAATGCATATTCCCCAAGGAATACTATACGCTCTTTATTCCCTTTACCCTTTATTATTACCTGCCTGGCATCCTTTATATCAGAGATATCAAGTCTTACTAGCTCTCCAATCCTTACACCTGTAGAGTATAAGAATTCCACTATAGCCCTATCTCTTATTCCTAGTGGATCATCTAAAGGTATGTTCTCTATCAATCTTTCCATTTCTGACTGGGTAAGGAAATTTGGCAAAACTTTCTCTTGCTTTGGTGAAAATAGACTCACTAGGGGATTTTCGCTTATAAATCCCCTCTTTACCATAAATGTATAGAAACGTCTAAGAGTAGATAACTTTCTTACAACTGAATTTTTATTGTATCTATTTTCGGTAAGGAGCATTATAAAATCTCTTACATTATCTTTAGTGGCGGAGTACATCTCTAAATTCTCATCATTTAAGAATTTTAGAAACTGTCTTAGGTCCTTTTCATAGGCTTTTAAGGTGTTAACTGTAGCCCCTCTTTCAGATTTCATATACTTTAGGAAGAGGTCAATATAATACTCACTAGATTTCATCTAAGATCCTCCTAAGACTCTCAATTGCTCTTTCTGCTATGAGTCTTCGTCTCTCTTTACGAGAACGATGTTTTGCTTCAGGCATTATACCATAATTTATCCCCATAGGCTGAAAACTGTCTGGATTACTCGTAGTTATATACTTTATCAAACTTCCAATAGCGGTATCTTCAGGGAATATAATAGGCTCTTCACCTTTTAAGAATTTATAGGCGTTTATTCCAGCAACTATACCACTAGCAGATGACTCTAGATATCCCTCGACTCCAGTAATCTGACCAGCAAAGAATACACTAGAGTCTATCTTTAGTGAAAGAGAAGGCGAAAGTAGAATAGGCGAATTTATAAAGGTATTCCTGTGCATAATACCAAATCTTACAAACTCAGCAGCCCTAAGAGCTGGTATTATCCTAAAGACCCTTTCCTGCTCCTTCCACTTGAGCTTTGTCTGACAACCAACTAGACTCAAAAGTCTACCTTCTCTATCTTCCCTCCTTAATTGTAAAACAGCATAGGGCATCTTGCCTGTCTTTGGGTCTATTAACCCTTTGGGTTTAAAGGGACCAAACCTTAATGCATCCCTATCCCTCTTGGCTATCTCTTCAATAGGGAGACATGCCTCATAGAATATCCCTTTCTCAAAATCCTGTAGTGGCACAGTCTCTGCCGATATAAGAGCCTCATAAAATTTTTCATAGGTATCTTCATCCATAGGACAATTTAGATAATCTGCACCACCATAATCATACCTAGATGCCCAGAAACATTCATTCTCATCTATAGAATCTCTTATAACTATTGGGCTTGTAGCATCATAAAAGTACAGAAACTCTTCCCCTAGTAGCCTCTTTAATGCACTGGCAAATTCTCCCCCAGTTAATGGGCCTGTAGCTATTATAAGGGGTCTATCGGTAGGAATATCTTTACATTCTTCTCTAATGATATAGATATTCCTGTGGGTCAAGAGCTTTTCTGTAATATAAACACTGAACCCTTCCCTATCTACAACTAAGGACTTTCCACCAGGGATAGCATTTTTTCTTGCAGACTCCATTACTATAGAGCCAAGTAGACTCATCTCCTCCTTTAATAACCAACTGGCATCATAAGGAACATCGGATTTTAGTGAATTACTACATACTAACTCTGCCAAGTATCCAGTCTTATGCACTTCCGTAGAGGTATATGGTCTCATCTCGTAGAGGATCACCTCTACTTCCCTATTTGCCAGATAATAGGCAGACTCAACCCCTGCTAATCCACCACCAATAATAGTTACTTTCATGGGCTACCCTCTTTGACTTTAGCCTTTTTTCTACCTAATATGACATAATCACAGTTAGGATTACTACACTTTCTATATGTATTCCCCTTTTTAGAACGGGCAAAGACAATCGGATACCCACACTTAGGACACTTTGTGCTAGTAGGCTTATCCCAGATTACGAAGTCACAGTTTGGATAGTTAGAACATCTGTAGTAGGTCTTACCATTTTTAGACTTTAATCTAACTATTTCTCCCCCACACTTTGGGCAGCTTACACCAGTACTTTTTGTAAGAGGTCTTGTATAGGTGCACTCAGGATATCCAGAGCATCCAATAAATACCCCGTACTTACTCCTTCTTTCTACTAGTGGTTTTCCACAGAGTGGACAGTTCCCTAGTATATAGCTTACCTCTGCTCTTTCCTTTGCCTCCTTTACTTGTTTCTCAAAATCATTATAGAACTGTATAACTAACTTTTCCCAATCTTCCTTGCCTTCTTCTATCTCATCCAAATCTTCTTCCATCCTTGCTGTAAAGTTAGGGTCCATTATATTTGGAAAATACTTAGTTAAGAGGTCAGATACAATCATACCCACCTCTGTAGGTTTTAAGACATGGTTTTCAACTGTTACATAGTTTCTCTCTTGAATTGTGCTAATAATAGTTGCATATGTACTTGGACGTCCTATCCCTTTCTCTTCTAATAACTTTATAAGAGACGCCTCTGTGTATCTAGGTGGAGGCTGAGTAAAGTGCTGTGTAGGAAGAAGCTCTAGGAGGTCAACAGCCTTATCCTTATCCAACTTTTCCAAGGGCATTTGTTCTTCCTCTTCTTCTCTACCACTAACTATCTGATACCCTGGAAATACTAGTCTAGAAGCATTGGCCCTAAATATGTAATCCTTCCCTTCCACATCTACGGTGATTGAATCATATATAGCATCTGTCATCTGACAGGCAACAAATCTCTCCCATATAAGTCTGTAGAGTGCAAACTGATCTGGGGTTAGGTATTCTCTTATTTTCTCCGGAATCCTCTCTACAGAGGTAGGTCTGATAGCCTCATGAGCCTCTTGAGCTGACTTAGAAGACTTATACACCTTGGGATTCTTGGGAAGATAATCATCCCCATAGTGTTCCTTTATGAACTTTCTCACCTTATCTAAGGCTGAATCTGCTATCCTTACTGAATCTGTTCTCATATAAGTGATAAGGCCAACTATAGTATCTTTTATCCTTAGACCCTCATATAACTGTTGAGCTATATTCATAGTCTTAGACGGGGAAAATCCAAGTCTTTTAGATGCCTCCTGCTGTAATGTACTGGTAGTAAAAGGAGGTGGTGAGGATTTCTTCCTCTTTGCCTTCTTTATATTAAGAATATGAAACTCTGCAGAGTTAAGTTCCTCTATTATCTTTTTAGCTTCAGTCTCATTGGGAATCTTTATCTTCTCTTTTCCCTTAGATATAAGTTTTGCCTTGAATTTGACGTCTTTTTGAGAGAATATCCCCTCTATCTCCCAATACTCCTCAGGGACAAAGGCTGCTATCTCCCTTTCCCTATCGCAGATAAACCTTAATGCAACAGACTGAACCCTGCCTGCACTAAGGTCATTCTTCATAAGCTTTTCCCAGAGAAATGGGCTCAGTCTGTAACCAACTATCCTATCTAAAACCCTTCTTCCCTGCTGAGCGTTTACCCTATTTATGTCTATAGGTTTAGGGTCTTTTAAGCTATTAACTACAGCATTCTTAGTAATCTCATGGAATTCTACCCTACACCTCTCATTAGGGTCTATCTTAAGGACATTTGCCAGATGCCAAGAGATTGCCTCCCCTTCCCTATCTGGGTCTGTAGCAAAAAGAACCCTACTAACCTTATTCTTAGCATCCTTTAGCTCCTTTATTATGGGTAGTTTATCCTGAAGTGTGACATACTTTACCTTTACCTTATTCTTATTTATTTCAACCCCGAAGTCTGATTCCGGCAGGTCTCTTATATGTCCCTGTGAAGCCTTAACTATATAGTTCTTCCCTAAATAATGAGATATGGTTCTAGCCTTAGCAGGCGACTCCACTATCAATAAGGTCTTTTCATCCATCTCTTCTTCTCAACATCCTCCCTGGCAATCTCTCTATCAGGCCTTTTAATTCTAATCTAGTAATTATAATATTAAATCTACTAACATCCAATCCACTTATATTTAATATATCATCTTCTAACCTCGGTTCATTCAGTATATTCCAGATAACTGATTCTTCCTCTGTAAGTTCAGGTAATTTTACAGTAGTAATCTTTGGTATTATATTGAACTCTTCAAGTATATCGTCACCAGAAGTTATAGGTTTTGCCCCTTCTTTTATAAGCTGGTTAGTCCCTTGGCTATTCTCACTATCTATATTACCAGGCACGGCAAAGACCTCTCTACCCTGTTCCAAGGCATAACCTGCTGTTATCATAGCTCCACTTTTCAATGATGCCTCAACCACAACTGTAATCTGAGTAAGACCGCTGATAATTCTGTTACGTCTTGGAAAATGCCAGGACTCTGGGTTGTCTCCAAGTGGAAATTCACTTATAAGACATCCCCTCTTACTCTCTATTATATCTCTTCTTAGAGTCTTATTCACCTTTGGATAAACTATATCTACCCCAGTCCCTAAGACTCCAATCGTGTAACCTCCTCCCCTTATTGCCTCTATATGGGCAACGGTATCTATCCCATAGGCAAATCCGCTGACAATACCTATACCATTTTCTACTAGACGTGAGACTATCATCCTTGTAGCATTTATACCATACCTAGTGGGTCTACGAGTCCCAACCACACTTATAAAGTTACAATTCAACCAGACCTTTTCTCCTAGGACATACAGTAATGCGGGAGGATCAGGTATCTCCTTTAAAAGCACAGGATACTCTTTTGACGAGATGGGGATCAATTTAATACCCAAATCTAGAGACTTCTTATACTCTTCCTCCGCCCTTTTTCTCAGATAAGAAAGTCTCTCCCTTTCTAGCCCCAAGAAACTAATAATCTCTTCAGTAGAATAATTTCTAGAGAGTAATTCCTTTATAGCCCTATACTTTCCTGTAAGGTTTAGAAGGAGCCAATCTATTATGAAAACTTCTTCTCCCAATATTTCCTATCCAATACCCTATACTGAATAGCTTCTAATATGTCCTCTTCTCTTATCAGTTCACTTTCCCCTAGGTCTGCTATGGTCCTTGCTACCTTTAAAAGTTTATCATAGGAACGGGCACTAAGATGAAATCTATCAACAATCTCCCTTAAGAGGGCCTCTATAGATGGGGTAAGTTTACAATACTTTTTCAACTCATTGGGTAACATCAATCCATTAGCCTTAAATCCTTCTTTAAATCTATAGGATTGAAATTCCCTGGTCCTCTTTATGCGGTTTCTAATACTTTCTGACTTCTCACTAGGATTACTCTTTATAAGAGTATCCGTCTCTAACCTAGGGACTTCTATCTGTATATCTATCCTATCCAAGATGGGTCCAGAGATCTTAGCAAAGTATCTCTGAACTTGATATGGAGTGCAGGTACAAGTCTTTTTGGTATCTCCCAAATATCCACAGGGACATGGATTCATACTTGCAACAAGCATAAATCTAGCAGGAAATCTTATACTCCCGTGAGCCCGTGATATAACTAAAGTTCCGTCTTCCATTGGTTGTCTTAGAGCCTCTAAGACATCTCTTCTAAATTCTGGAAATTCATCTAGAAAAAGGATACCGTTATGGGCTAAGCTTATCTCTCCCGGTCTAGGATTACTAGTTCCACCAACCATACCAGCCAGAGATATAGAGTGATGAGGAGCCCTGAAAGGTCTCTCCTCTATAATACCTCCACCTCTTGGTAATAATCCTGCACTGCTGTATATCTTGGTTACCTCTAGAGCCTCCTCTTCTGTAAGAGGAGGAAGAATAGTTGGCAACCTCTGGACAAGCATAGTCTTACCAGAACCAGGGGGTCCAACCATAATTACATTGTGAAAGCCACAAGCTGCTATTTCCAAAGCCCTTTTAGCTGATTCCTGACCTTTTATATCACTAAAATCACCTGTAAATTCATTTATCCTTATAGACTTAGCAGGACTAGCTGGAGTAAGGTCTGCATTTCCATTCAAGAACTGAACAATCTCACTGAGATTCTTGATACCATATACCTTTATCCCAGGTATAAGTGCCGCCTCAGATGAATTCTCGTATGGGACAAACATTATAGGTATTCTCAACTCTTTAGACATTATTGCCATAGAGATAATACCATTGATTGGTCTTATAGAACCATCTAAAGAAAGTTCTCCAACAACAAGGAAGGGCTCGTTTAATCTTGGACTTATTCCTTCAGAAGCCATAAGTATTCCTATAGCTATTGGAAGGTCAAATGCAGGTCCTTCTTTCTTGATATCTGCAGGGGCTAGATTGACCGTTATTCTCTTAACAGGAAAGTTAAAATCAGAATTCTTTATTGCTGACCTTATTCTCTCTTTCGACTCTTGAACCGCCTGATCGGGAAGTCCCACTATAGTAAAGCTAGGTAGTCCATTGCTTATATCTACCTCTACATCCACCAGTGCCCCCTCTATTCCTAGAAGGGTTGCGCTTAATACCTTAGCCAACATACCTATAGGTATCCCCTTCTAGTTGAAAGGCATCCTTTGTAAGGCTAAATCTAGCATCTCCAGTCTTTGGATCTATATTTACTGTAAGGACATCAAACCTACAACTCAGCCTAGGCCATCCTCTGGCATTTAGATAATATAAAGCAGTCCTTACTATCCTTTCTCTTTTTCTAAATGTTATAGATTCTTCAGGGGCACCAAAATTCCTACTTGTCCGGGTCTTTACCTCTATAAAACTCAAAACTCCTTTATCTTCAGCTATGATATCTATCTCTCCTCGCTGTGAATAAAAGTTTACAGCAAGGATATTATAACCTAGACTCTTTAAATACTCTAAAGCCTTCTTTTCTCCTAAACTTCCTAAAGATCTTTTATTCTTCATACTCTAACACCTCTCTTACAGGTGAAAAGGAAACCCTATGAATTATAGAGGGCTTGTATATCTTTAGTCTCTCTTTGTGAGAAGGGGTAGGATACCCTTTATTATGGGAGAAGTCGTACTGAGGAAAAAGTTTATCATAATAGTCCATTATAGAGTCCCTTGATACCTTTGCTATTATAGAAGCAGCAGAGACAGAGGCGCAAACTTCATCGCCATCTATGATATTTACTTGGAATATATCTATATCGATTCCTAAGGCATCCGTTATTATACCCTTTACCTCAATATCCAAATCTAATAAAGCCCTCTTAAAAGCCTCTCTGTTAGCCCACGATAAACCCTTGCTATCAATCTCTTTAGGCTCAACTATACCTAAGCCTATATCTATAGCAACCTCTCTTATCCTGTGGGCTATAACCACCCTTTCTCTTGGAGATAACTTTTTAGAATCATCCAATGATATATCACATTTAGGAGGTAATATAACTGCTGCTGCAACTAAAGGTCCAGCAATAGCCCCTCTACCAGCCTCATCTATCCCACATACTGGATAGATACCTAATGAAGATAGGTTTAATTCTATATCTTGAGTTGGTTTTACCTTATAATACTCATTCTTTGTGGAGGCCAATATATTAAAAATGCTTTTCCTAAAACATTCTGAACGGGAACAAAACCAAAATATCTACTATCTTCACTATTACCCCTGTTGTCTCCTAAAACAAACAGATATCCCTTGGGAACAGTCACAGGACCAAAATTATCATAGGAAGGATTCATCTCATGATTCTCCTCTAATGGTTGACCATTTATATATACCCTACCATTAATAAGTTGCACTGTTTCTCCCTCAAGGGCAATTACCCTCTTTATGTAGTCCACCCTAGGATTATGTGGGTATTTAAATACTATTACATCAAATCGCTGTATAGGTCTAAATCTGTATATAAACTTATTTACAAAAAGCTTATCTCCTACAAGGAGGGTAGGCTCCATAGAACCACTTGGGATAGCATAAGGTTGTATAATAAAGGGCCTTATTATACCAAAAGCTAAGACAACAGCTATTACTACAGACTCTATTAGGTCTCTAATCAGAGCCTTCTCCTCCTTACTCATTTGCTTCTGTTTCCTTTACTCTAGCTTCTTTTATCCTAGCCTCCTTACCTATCTTAGCTCTTAAGTAATAAAGCTTAGACCTTCTAACCCTACCCTTTCTTACCACCTCTACCCTATCAATTATAGGTGAGTAAAGAGGAAAAACCTTCTCTACCCCAACTCCATAAGAGATCTTTCTCACAGTAAAGGTCCTATTGACTCCGCTACCCTTTATAGCTATAACTGTTCCTTCAAATACCTGGAGTCTCTCTCTTCCACCTTCTAGAGACTTCGTATAAACCCTTACTAAATCTCCTGGCTTAAAATTTTCTAAGTCTTGTCTTATCTGCTGTTTCTCCAACAGTAAAATAGGATCCATTCTTACATCCCTCCTACGTAAATTAAAACCTTAGGCATTATATCATATTTATACAAGTAAGTGCAACTATAAAAAACTTGGACCCTTATAAGTCTAGAGCTTAACTTCTAAGCTTAAATATCGGCTCTAACCCCTTTGCCTTCTCCTTTAGGTAATTTATCTCTTCTTCTGTAACGGGTTTAAAGTTCTCTGCTATATCCAAAGCCATCTTGAAGAATTTTGGCTCTCCAGGAGGTATAGCAGCAGTAATAGGTTGAGATAAGGTAAACCTCAGTGCTAGGCTAGCTAGATCTGGTTCCTCTACTGGAAGATACCAACACTTCTCATATTTACGTGGCTGACCTTCAGGTATGAGTGTCTTAGCCATTGCTTTTAAAGCAAGTCTAGCAGTCCCTTTCTCAATAGCTTTCTCGACCACCTGCGGACCAAAATTGGCATTAAAATAATTTACCCAGTTCAAAGGGAATAGCACTGAATCAAAATGAAACGCATCTAATAATTTTAATGCTACTTCTACAGAGTGGGCAGAGAAACCTATATACCTTATAAGTCCTTTTTCTTTTGCAGAGACAATTGTTTCTAGAGCGCCATTTGGCCCCATAGCTATCTCAAAGTCTTCATCGGTTGTCATAGCGTGGAGTTGAT
Organism: bacterium; assembly: GCA_049970495.1. Classification (GTDB taxonomy): domain Bacteria; phylum DUMJ01; class DUMJ01; order DUMJ01; family DUMJ01; genus DUMJ01. The sequence continues at coordinate 458 of JBMFMV010000041.1, read as the reverse complement.
AGAGGTCAAAGTAGTCTGTTTGTAAAAGCCTCAAAGAATTCTCTAGAGCCTCCTGTGCCTCTTTCTTTGTTCGCTTTTCTGTCTTACAAGCTAAAAATATCGAATTTCTCTTACCCTTAAGGGCAATTCCTAGTCTTTCTTCTGCATCCATATAAGTGGGAGCCACATCAAAGTAGTTTATCCCCCTATTAATAGCCATAGAGACTATATTATTTGCCTCTTCCTGGGGCAACTTTGCTGCTACAATACCGCCAAAACCTATAATAGAGAGCATCTCTCCTGTATTCCCATAAGGTCTCTTTTCCATAATCGACTCCTCCTTTGTATGAGTTACATACATTTGAGACTCCAGATTACATTTTAACATATAATCAGTAGGAGATAAATTATTTAAGCTTTTATGTACCCTCTTAGTATTATACCAAATAACATACTCTATAAGATTTGAATTTAACTCA
>JBMFMV010000040.1:0-17422 GCA_049970495.1 bacterium | reverse complement strand
AAATAGATTTAACGTCTTACCTGAGGATATATACTTTGAATATTTTCAAAAAATATTGAACGATAGGGATTTTCAAAAGAACTATCCTTTTCGAATTGATCCGCCTAGGGATGATAAACCATTTTTCTTCCATTTCTTTAAAAAGGACCAGCTTCCTATAATAATAAAGAATTGGGGACGAACTTGGCAGCCATTTGGAGGAGCAGGTTATATCATTATAATTGGTGCAATCTTCCTAATCATAATCCTTTCAATTCTTGTAGTTATGCTGCCATTTACCTTAAGAAAGGAGATCCTTCTCAAATTCTATAAAACTTATAACCTATCTTTCTATTTCTTTGCCATAGGATTAGCGTATCTTTTTGTAGAGATTCCGATAATCCAGAAGTTTATACTCTATCTTGGAAAGCCAACCTTTTCGTTTTCTATAATCCTAGCTATTTTACTAGTGTCTTCTGGTTTTGGAAGTATATTTTCTCTTAGATTAGCCAAATGGCCTATTCCTTTTATTTTAGGAGTCTTTCTTTTAGTCCTTTCTCTAACTCTGCCTTTTATCTTTGAATTCTCCTTGAAATATCCTTTCTACTTTAGGGTAATTATATCTACTATTACAATAGGTCCCCTAGGATTTCTTATGGGAATGCCATTTCCTCTAGCTTTAGAAAAACTAAGGAACTATTCAATTGATGCTATTCCTTGGTGTTGGGCTATAAATGGAATCGCCTCTGTTTTGAGCTCATTTCTATCTACTATAGTAGCAATCTATACCGGATTTACATCTATTCTTCTTGTAAGTAGCGCCCTTTATATATTGGCAGGTATGATACTTCTTTCATCGCCTAATAAGAGGGACAAAAAGCACATCGCCTAGGTTTTTGTAGATAAGTTTATCTTCTTTTTCCTTTTTTATTAGCCATAGCGTCTGATAGAGCCCAGTAGGACCAACCGGAATTACCATTCTTCCTCCTATTTTGAGCTGCTGGATAAGTGGTGGAGGAACATGATCAGGGGCACAGGTAACGATGATAGCATCGAATGGGGCATATTCTTCCCAACCATTATAGCCATCTCCTATCTTTATCTTGACCTTATATCCTAGGTTTTTTAAAACTCTATCTGCCCTCCTACCTAATTCCTCTATTATCTCTACTGAGTAGACCTTATCGGTAAGTTCCGCTAATATAGCTGCCTGATATCCTGAGCCTGTTCCTATCTCTAGTACCTTTTCACCCATCTTTATCTCTAGACTTTCTGTCATTAGTGCTACTATATATGGCTGAGATATCGTCTGTCCATACCCTATAGGTAGAGGCCTATCATCATAGGCAGATCTCCATTGATTCTTATCTACAAAAAGATGCCTTGGAACTTTAAGCATAGCTGATATGACCCTCTCATCTTTTATTCCTCTACTTTTTATAAGGTTAACCATCTTTTCTCTTGCCTCTTTTAGATATCTATCCTCTCCCTCAGCTCCTATAAGGAAGAGGAAAGATACTATGATAAAAACTATTAAGACCTTACCCCTCAAGGTTGCTTAAACCCCCTTATATCTTCTTTTCTATCTCCTCTATAATCCTATCTAGAAAAGATTCCACATTGAGACTTCCTAAATCCTTATCCACTGTTCTTACAGAGATAGTATTATTCTTTAACTCCTTATCACCTATCACAACAATATAAGGTATCTTCTTTACTATCGCTTCTCTAACTTTATAATTTATCTTCTCATTTCTACTATCAAGTTCTACTCTTATATCCTTAGCTAGTAATATGTTTCTTACTTCTATTGCCCTTTCATTGTGTCTATCTGCTATAGGGATTATAACAACTTGAACTGGTGCTATCCAAAGGGGAAATCTACCAGCAAAGTGCTCTATGAGTCCACCTATGAACCTTTCCATAGAGCCAAGGACTGTCCTATGAACCATTACCACCTTATGCTCTTTACCATCACTTCCTATATAGTTTACATCAAATCTCTCTGGGAGATTAAAATCCACTTGAATAGTCGGTCCTTGCCATTCTCTCCCAAGTGCATCTATAAGTTTTATATCTATCTTAGGTCCGTAGAAGACTCCACCACCTTCATCTATCTCATAATCCATCCCTTCTAATCTGAGAGCTTCTTCTAATGTCCTTGTTGCCATCTCCCATATCTCGTCTGTTCCAATATATTTTTCTGGCCTAGTAGATAGATATGGCTTATATTCGTATTTGAAGACCTTCATAAAGAAGTCCATAAGTTTTATGACCCCTCTAATCTCATCCAAAAGTTGATCTTCTCTGCAGAATATATGTGCATCATCTTGGGTAAAACCTCTGACCCGTAGCATACCATGCAGTGTTCCTATCCTTTCATATCTATACACAGTTCCTAACTCTGCATATCTTATCGGTAAGTCTCTGTAGCTTCTCTGTTTGGTCTTATAGATGAGTATATGTCCAGGACAGTTCATCGGCTTTAGCCTGTACCTAGCGGAGTCTATCTGTATTGGGGCATACATGGACTCGGCATAATTCTCTAAATGTCCGCTTATTTCATATATCCTTTCACTTGCTATATGAGGAGTATATACGAGCTTATATCCCCTCTTTATATGTTCCTTACGCCAAAAGTCCTCAATGATATTTCTTATAATAGCTCCATTAGGATGCCAAAAGATAAGTCCAGGACCGACCTCTTCGTGAATACTGTATATATCAAGCTCTCTCCCCAAGATTCTATGATCTCGCCTCTTTGCTTCCTCTAGAAAGGCCAAATAATTGTCAAGTTCTTCTTTTTTATAGAAGCTTGTTCCGTATATCCTCTGCAACATAGGATTGTGCTCATTCCCCCTCCAGTAAGCTCCAGAGGTGGATAGAAGCTTAAAGTACTTTACCCCTCCAGTGCTTTCTATATGGGGACCAGCACACATATCAACAAAATCTCCTTGTCTATAAAAAGTTATTTCCCCTTCTATATCTCTGGCCAATTCTATCTTAAAGGGCTCATCTAATTCTTCTAAAAACCTTATCGCCTCTTCCTTATTGAGAGAGAACTTTTCTAATTTATAATTTTCCTCCACTATCTTTTTCATCTCTTCTTCTATTCTTTCTAAGTCTTCTGGAGTAAATGGCTTTTCTATATAAAAGTCATAGTAAAATCCCTCATCAGTTGGGGGGCCGATGCCTAATTTGGCATTAGGATATAATCTCTTTACTGCGTGAGCAAGTATATGACTCGCTGTATGCCTTAAAGCAAGTAAATCTTCTTTTACTTCTATCTTTTTCTCTAAACTCATTACTTCCTCCTTATAAAAATCTATAAGACTAGGGAGATTAACAACTTCTATTATACCTCTCCCTAGTCTTATAGTATACAGGATTTTGAAAAGTCCTTCTACTCTACTTTTATCTCGACTCTTTCTTTTTCATCATCTACCTGTACAAGTGTTCCCTCTAGCCCCTCATCTATCATCTTTTGCAGTTCGTTTACGTCTACCCCCGATTCCTCTAGCTTAAACCCTCCAAACGCTATACCACTTGTTAAGCCAAACTTAAGGAGCGCCTTTGCTAAAGGAAGCGGAACAGAGATGTCGACTTCTTTCCTCCCCGATACCTTATCTATCACAGAAATCTTTATCTTTTTACCTAAATACCTTCCAGTATCTCTTACAGAATCCTCTTTTATTGCATCTAAGAGTTTTGCCCCTTCTTCTGCTGTTATCTTACCCTCTTCTATCATTTTGAGTATCTTAAGTTCTTCTTCTCTCAATTTTATCGCCTCCTAATATTTTTTATCCTTTCCATAGCTTCCTCATAAGTGATCTCTCCACGTTCTAACATTTCCAATATCTTTAATCTTTCCCCCTCATAGTATCTGTTTCTACCTAAAAGCTTATCTAATAGAACCTCTATCCTCTCTTCTAATCTCATCCTTTTATGGGGACTTTCTATAAGACCCCAGATTATTAAAACAACCCCAAGGACAAAAAAGATAGGAGCTAAAAAGATTATAAGCTTCACTAAGAGTGCAACAAGAAGTATTAAAAGTATGCCAGTTATCATCCAAAAAAATCCAGCTCCCAATGTGAAAGGTAAGAAGAATAAAGCCCCTCCTAGAGAGAGTATTGCCAAAATAATCCATAGTATCTCCATCTTATTCCTCCAGTATATTGATTAATCCTCCATATCCCATAGCCTCTATAAGACTTGTAGCATCTTCTTTTGATACCTTACCAGCCTTATACATATCTCTTACTTTCTTTACCTCTTCGGGGATATAATAGATAGATGTGTTATTTTCGGTAGATAAAAGTTCTGATACCTCTTGCTGATTCGTCTGTGCTTGTTTTATTATATTCATCTCTTTCGTCCCTTCACCTGTTTTTACTGAGACATCTCCAGATACTACATTTATCCTCAATTTATTTCTTCCGCCATCTGTTACTATATGCTTATTTCCTACCCTACCTGTTGCTATACTTTCATGATTTACAGACACATCTCCACTAATTCCATTTATATAGAGCTCTATAGAATCTGTCTCTGTAGTTACATCTAAATCTCCACTTACTCCAGAGATATCTACGTTCCAATCTTCCCCCTTTAAGTATACTCTTACATCTCCTGACCTAAAGTTTAGGATTCCTTTTTTTGTCTCTACATCGATATTTATATCTCCACTAGTAAGATGTGCCTGTAGGGAGTCACATAAAAGTCTAGTAATATTTATATCTCCAGATGTTGCCCTCAATAATACGGTATCCCCCTTATAATCCGAAAACGATATATCTCCTGATTTTAGATTTAGTTCAAGAGATTTATTTTTGGGTATAAAGAATAATATATCTCCATTCTGCCCACCAATTCCTAAAAAAGGGATACCTAGAAATCCTTTAACTCGAATCTTTATAAATAAAGCATCTCCTTTTGTTTCATGTTGCATATCCAGCCCTTCTCCTATATCGTATACTAGTTCATCTCCATCAGCTGGTAGTATCCTTATATCCCCTCCAGTTCCATCGATAGAAACTCTCTTTATTCCCTCTATTGGAATCTGTCCTTTCATTTTTATTCTCCTCCTTTTAAGAGTTTTACAGCCTCTTGTGGGGTTATTTCCCCTTTCTCAATTTTTTCTAAGACCCCCATCTTATCTATCCTTTCCTCTTCTACGGGGTATCCTAGAGTTTTAGCAATCTCATTCAACCTACTTCTTAATGTAGGATAAGATAGATTTAACTCTTTCCCTAGATCACTTAAGTTTCCCCTATTCTTTATAAACAGCTTTACAAAGTTTAACTGTTCTTTAGATAGTTTAAAAAATTCATCTAGGTAGAAAGCCCCCTTTATCTCTGTCTCACAGGAAGGGCATTTTAAGGCAACTATGTACATCCCTTCTCCACACACAGGACATTTTGTAACTACTTTATTCATTTTTTTATCACCCCTTTCTACTTTTTAAAATTATATATCAAATATTTTTACATGTCAATAAGAATATCTACAGTGAACAACAAATTTTCTATTTGACAAATTCTCTTCATTATGTTATAGTTTATGAGGATTTACCTAGTATTCTTTGAGATAAGTTTTTAAAAAAGGAGGTTATATATGCAGGAGCTTATAGAGATACGTTGGCATGCAAGAGCAGGGCAGGGAGCAAAATCTGCTGCCTATCTCCTTGCTGAGTCCGCTCTAGGTGCCGGTAAATATATACAGGCCTTCCCAGAATATGGTCCCGAAAGAATGGGGGCTCCAATGAAGGCTTATACAAGGATTAGTGATAGACCTATCAGGATACATTCTCAGATAATTAATCCAGATATGATAGTAGTTTTGGATCCAAGTTTACTTAAGATAAAGGATACTCTAGATGGCTGGAAGGAGACAAGTGTACTGATAGTTAATACCAACAAATCGCCTAAAGAGATAAGGGAAAGTTTAGGATTAAGGGGTGGTAAGGTTTATACTTTAGATGCAACTAGAATCGCACTAGATACAATCGGAAGGAATATACCAAATACTCCTTTATTGGGGGCATTGATAAGAATTATGGGTAGCCCTTCACTTGATGAGGTCCTAGAAGAGTTAAAGAGTAAATTCTCTGGTAGATTTAGTGAGAAGGTCGTACAAGGAAATATAGAGGCAGTAAAGCGTGCCTATGAGGAGGTGCAGTCAGAATGAAACTTCCTACTTGGAAAGAGATGCCAGAAGGGATAGTGATCTTGGACCCAGGAAATGCACAGGAATATGAAACTGGCACTTGGAGAACGTTCCGTCCTGTGGTTGATAAAGGGAAATGTATAAATTGCCTATTTTGCTGGATTTATTGTCCAGATAGTTCTATCATAGTAAAAGAGGAAAAGATGGAAGGTATAGATTATGTCCATTGTAAGGGTTGTGGTATATGCAGTAAGGTATGTCCAGTTAAGGCTATAAGTATGGTGGAGGAGGGAAGTCTATGAAGACAAAGAATCTAATAGCTTTAGAGGGTAATCAGGCTATAGCATTAGCGATGAAACAGATAGACCCAGATGTTGTTGCTGCTTATCCTATTACTCCTCAGACAGAAATAGTACAAGTGTTTTCAGAGTATGTTGCCAATGGAGATGTCCATACCGAATTTGTTACTGTAGAGAGTGAACACTCAGCTATGTCAGCCTGTATTGGTGCCTCTGCTGCTGGTGCTAGAACTATGACCGCGACATCTTCCCAAGGATTAGCCTTGATGTGGGAGATGCTATATATAGCCTCCGGGGCTAGATTACCAATTGTTATGACCGTAGTAAACAGGGCTCTAAGTTCCCCTATAAATATCCACTGTGACCATTCTGATGCCATGGGTGCCAGAGATAGTGGTTGGATTCAGCTATGGTCTGAGAGCGCCCAAGAGGCTTATGATAATTTAATTCAGGCGATAAAGATAGCAGAAAGTGTAAATCTGCCTGTGATGGTGAATATGGATGGTTTTATTACAAGTCATGCAGAAGAGGTGATAGAACCTCTAGAAGATGAGGAAGTAAAGAACTTTATTGGAGAGTATAAACCTTTAAGGTCTCTCCTTGATATAGAGCATCCATTTACTATCGGACCTTTAGCGCTTCAGGATTCTTATTTTGAGTTTAAGAGGTCCCAAGCTGAGGCATATAGGAGGGTTATACCTGTTGTAAGAAGTGTTGCTGAGGAATTTGCCAAGATCACTGGTAGAAAGTATGACCTTTTTGAGACATATAAACTAGAAGACGCAGAGATAGGCTTAGTAGTGTTAAATTCTACTGCTGGAACTGCGAAAGAGGTCATAGATAATCTTAGGAGAGAAGGTAAAAGAGTAGGTCTTCTCAAACCTAGACTCTTTAGACCGCTTCCAGTAGAAGAAATTAAAGATACGCTTTCTAGACTCAAAGTTATAGGTGTTATGGATAGAGCTGATACTTTTGGAGGGTTTGGAGGTCCACTCTTTACCGATATTAGGTCTGTCCTATATGACCTTCCTAATCGTCCAATAGTAACTGATTACATCTATGGACTTGGTGGAAGGGATGTAACTATGGAACAGATATATAAGGTTTTTGAAGGTCTAGAGTTTATATATAAGACGGGAAAAGTAGAGGATCTAATAAGCTATGTTGGTGTTAGAGAGTAAGGAGGGTTAATATGCCTGTTAATATAAAAGAACTTTCCAGAAAAGAAGATAGACTTACTGGTGGTCATAGGCTCTGTGCGGGGTGTGGTGCATCTATAGCTGTCAGACAAATACTCCTTGCGATAGATAAACCTGTGGTGGTGGCTAATGCTACTGGGTGCCTCGAGGTAGCCACAACTATATATCCGTACACTGCATGGAAGACTCCTTGGATTCATAGCGCTTTTGAGAATGCAGCCTCAACAATAAGTGGAGTGGAGGCTGCATATCAGAGTTTAAGGAGACAAGGTAAGATAACAGAAGATATAGCTTTTATTGCCTTTGGAGGAGATGGCGGAACCTATGATATAGGATTCCAGGCTCTATCTGGAGCTATGGAGAGAAATCACAGGATACTTTATATCTGTTATGATAATGAGGCATATATGAATACAGGTATTCAAAGATCAAGTGCTACTCCTCTAGGGGCATGGACTACTACTTCTCCAGTGGGCAAGGTCAGACCTGGTAAGTTGGGTAGAAAGAAGGATATAGTTGCATCTATAGCAGAGCAAGGTGCAGTATATGTTGCGCAGGCTTCTATTTCTAATTTTAGAGACCTTATAGAGAAAGTAAGAAAGGCTGTATCAATGGATGGAGCAACATTTATAAACGTCCTTTCTCCCTGCCCTAGAGGGTGGAGATCAGATACAAGCGAGACTGTAAATATAGCCAGATTAGCTGTAGAAACTTGTTATTGGCCACTCTATGAGGTAGAGGATGGAAAATGGAAGATAAACTATATACCAAGGCAGAAGCTTCCTATAACTGAATATCTAAAGCCTCAAGGAAGATTTGCACATCTATTTAGACCAGAAAATGCTCAACTTTTAGAAGAGATCCAGAAAGAGGTAGATGCTAAGTGGGAATTATTACAAAAGAAGGCCCAGTTACTTCAATAATTCTTGTTGATAGGGGAGCTAAATATTAGCTCCCCTAAATATTTTTTATGTGTGATATCTTATTTCTTGTAGCAAGCTATGGAACCGGACATATAAAGGTTGCTTTAGCTTTACAATCTGCTATACTTAATCTAAATCCAGATCTTAGTACCAAGATAGTAGATTTTATAGAGCTTGTGGATCCCTATCTCAATGAGATATCCCAATGGGTTTTTCTGAGGATACTCAAGTATTACCCTTCTCTTTGGGGAAGATTTTTTAGAAAGACAGAAAATATAAGTTTAGATAGTTTTGGACATAATTTTCTAAATGTGTTAGGTTCGGAGAAGCTTATAGACCTATTAAAAAAGGAAGAGCCGAGAGTTATAGTATGTACTTATCCTATACAAGTTGGGGTTCTTTCTAGATTAAAGAGATTAGGCGTTATAGATATCCCTGTTGTTTCTGTTGTTACAGATATAGCAGTGCATAGTTTCTGGCTTCATCCCTATGTTGACCTATATATAGTAGCAAATAGTATGGCGAAAGAGATTCTTATCTCCAAAGGCGTTCCTTCTTATAAGATAGCAGATACAGGGATACCTATAGAACCAAAATTTGCAGAACCCACCGACAGAGATAAGGCATTAGAGATTTTTGGCTTTAAAAAGAATATTCCAATAGTTTCTTCTATGATGGGAGGATACGGTTTGGAGAGCAAACTTATAGACGTTACAGATGCATTAATGATGATAGACCTTCCCTTTCAGGGGGTAATTGTTACTGGGAGGAATGAGAAGTTAAGGAAAATACTATTGGAAAAGGTTCAAGGGAGAGATAATATAAAGGTCTTTGGGTATATAGAAAGAAATAAAGAACTATTGGCTGTTTCTGATATACTTATAACTAAGGCAGGAGCAGTTACTATATCCGAAGCTCTAGCTACAGAGACTCCAATGATACTGTATGGAGTAATACCAGGACATGAAGAGGAAAATGCAAAATTCCTATTAGAGAATAATGCTGCTCTAATAGCATATAATAAATTGGAGCTAAAAGAAAAGATAAAGATATTACTCACAGATAAAGAGATGGTTAAAAGGATAAGGGATTCAGAGAGAAAAATAAAGAAGCCTCAGTCTTCCATAGAAGGGGCTAAACTAATCCTAAATCTACTTAATAGTAACACTGTATGATACTGAAGCTATGTTGTTTCTAGTCCTTTTATTCCTTTTTATTTTGAGTATCTATGCATTTATTCCTGATCTCTGGTTTAGATTTATATCATCTAGAGTTTTGAGAAAAGGTGATGCCTCTCGTAAGTATGTGTTTTTTACATTTGATGACGGTCCTCATCCAGTTTATACTCTAAAGATATTAGATATATTAGAAAAGAATAATATCAAGGCAACATTTTTCTTTCTTGGTAAAAGGGCTCAAGAGCTTCCAGAGATAGTCAGATTAGTAAGATCTAAAGGACATTCTATAGGTAGTCACGGTTATTCCCATAGACCAATATGGATTTTACCTCCTAATTTAACAAGAGAAGAGTTTGAGAAGACTGATAGGATTATTTATAGCATTCTTAATGAAAAGCCTCAATATATTAGACCTCCATGGGGAGGTTTTAATCTTGGTCTATTAAGATTTTTAAACAATGAAAAGAGACAATTTGTTCTTTGGTCTTTGGATAGTAGAGATTGGCAAAAGGGTATAAAAGTAGAGAAGGTAATCGAAAGAGTTCTTGAAAGGATTGAACCGGGAGATATTATACTATTTCATGATGGACGTTGGAATGATATAAGTAGAAAGACGGTAGAAGCACTACCTATACTAATAGAAGAGATAAGAAAGAGAGGATATGAGATTTCTTCTCTATCAAGAAGAAGGATATATAATAAACCCAATACTTTGAACTTATTGTTTAGACTTACCTGGTTAGTGGTAGATAAGATATTCTATAAAATTACTAAGACTATCAAACTTAATGACCCTGAGATGTTACTCTCTTTTTCTATAAATAAGAATAGATGGAAGACTATAGTTCTTAAAGACGGGACTATTATAAATAGAGGGGACAATTTTGTAGAAGTGCACTTTTTAAATGATGCTATAAGTAATGTCTTAATAAATCATCAGTCCTTGATGGGTGCTAGTAGAGAGATAAAAAGAAGATTAATCTATTCTTTTGATAAGATATTAGAATATCTAAAGAAAAATGATATTAAAGTAAAAGCGTTCCATGGGGTTACTGTGCTTTATAGAATCGCTGAATTGGATATTATTACTATGTTTGATATTAATCCAATACTTAGATTCTTTGTAAACTTGTACGAAAAACTTATTCTGATTTCTTATCATCCAGAAGGTTTTGGCAGGCTCAAAAAGAGGGGTAGGCTAATTCCAAAATCAATATGGATACCTGTTCCTGCACTAAAAGAGTTTGTAGAAAGGCATAAAAAACAGGCAAGTATAGCTTCTAAATAATCTCCCTTAGAAGCTCTATCGTTTCTTCTGCCTCTTTCTCTTCCATTATAGCTATTGAATATCCTGCATGTACCACTACATAATCGCCAACCTTTACCTCTGGTGTAAAGATTATACTTATCTCTATAGTAACTCCTCCTAATTCTGCTATAGCTCTATCTCCTTTTATCTCTTTTACAATTGCAGGGACCGCAAGACACATATGTTTCCTCCTTTACTTATCAATTAGATACTTCTCATATATGTTATTATAATTCATTATGAGGAATAAGTATATGCTCTTTTCAGCCCTATTATTTGTTAACCTGATTTGGGGTTCTACATTTGCCCTAGTGAAATCAGCTCTTGATTGTATGGGACCATTTTATTTTTTGTCTGTTAGATTTTCTCTTGCTAGCATTATAATGCTACTTATCTTTAGGAAGAGTTTTGTGGGACATAAGATAAAGCCTGGATATATATTGGTCGGTATCTTTTTATTTCTTGGCTATGTCTTCCAGACCATAGGGCTCAAATATACATCTGCTTCTAATGCTGCATTTATTACTGGTCTTAGTGTTGTTATGGTTCCATTTTTAGAGATAATCTTTATGAAGAGGAGTTTACCTTTAACTTCTATATTAGGTGCAGTATCTTCTACAGTAGGACTTTGGTATCTTACCGGATTACACTCATTTAGTATGAACTATGGAGACCTCCTTGTACTTATTTGTGCCTTATGCTTTGCCTCTCAGATAATTACTGTAGGGATATGTGCCCCTAATAGTGATAGTGGTGTAATTGCTACAACTCAAGTAATTGTAGTAGCTACACTTAGTTGGCTATCTATACCAATATTCAGAGAAAGGATTAATACACCCATTTCTATCACCGCTATATGGGCTATAGTAATCACTGCTATATTTGCTACAGCTCTAGCATTCTACATTCAAGCTTTAGCACAGAAAGTTATTAATCCAACTACAATTGCCTTAATATTTGCTACTGAACCAGTTTTTGGTGGCTTGTTTGGTTATCTAATACTGAAAGAAGTTTTGACCCCAACTGCTCTATTTGGTGCTGGGTTAATACTGTTCGGGATGTTAGTTACACAGATCCCTGAAAGGAGAAAGGATTAAATGAAAAGAGACTACGGGTTTATTATTCTAGCTGTATCTGTATTTCTCCTTAACTTAAGTTTAGGGCTACATACCTCAGTCTTTAATAACTTTGCTGCTCAAGAAGTAAAACTTCGTCCTGATCAATTAGGAATATTAGAGGCGTTTCGTGAAACTCCTGGATTACTTATAGCCTTTATAAGTGCCCTTTTTAGCTTTATGAGGAAACAATACCTAGCTATGCTCTCTTTTATGTTTGCAGGGATAGGTTTTAGTTTTTATTCTAGAGTCACTAACCTCTTTGAGCTTATATATGCGGGTTTTATCTGGAGTTTAGGAATACATCTCTGGATGACCCTAAGTCCAATCTTTACGTTAAACTTTGCCGAAGAAATAGGAAAGGGTAGGAGATTGGGCCAGATTAATTCTATAGCGGCGTTTTCAAGCCTTACCGCTATGAGCTTTGTATTTCTGACTGGTAAATTTATCCCCTTTAGGACTTATTATTTGATAGCTGGCATCCTACCTTTCATAGGGTCAGTCTTAGTATTAAAGATACCATATGAACCTAAGATTAATGTAAAGCCTCCTTCCTTAGTTTTCAGGAAAGAATATATACTCTACTATATCCTAAATTTTCTGGAAGGTTCAAGGAGACAGGTATTTGCTACATTTGCCCTCTTTGTACTTACTAAAGTCTATAAGGTTCCGATTCAACATATATCTTTGCTCCTTATAGTAAATAGTATTATGAATATGATTATTGCTCCTAGAGCTGGAAGACTTATAGATAACTTTGGAGAGAGGGTTATACTTTTATTTAGTTATACTGGAGCCTTACTCATATTTATTGGTTATGCTCTTACTAAGTCTATTATTGTTCTCTCTATATTGTACTGCCTTGATAATATATCTATTAACTTTAGTCTAGCTCTTACTACCTATATAGATAAGATTTCAAGACCTGATGATCTATCACCTAACATATCTATGGGGGTTACAGTTAACCATATAGCAGCAGTTACAATGCCGATTATTGGAGGAATCCTTTGGGAGAGATTTAACTATCAGACTATGTTTTTACTAGGGGCTTCTATAGTTTTAGTTTCAATATTTATGGCAAGTAAGATAAAGTTAAAAAAGAAAGTCAGTGTGTTATAATAGATAAAAATTAATTATTTCTTTGTACTCCTAATATTCTCACAAGGAGGTGTAACTTGTTATGGAACTTGAGGTTATAAAGATTGATAATCCTAATGGATATAACTTTATTCTTGGACAGTCTCATTTTATAAAGACAGTAGAAGATTTATATGAGACTATAGTAGGTTCTGTCCCTGGGATAAAGTTTGGCTTAGCTTTCTGTGAAAGTTCTGGACCAAGGTTAGTTAGATTTGCAGGGAATGATGAAGAATTAATAGAATTAGCCAAGAAGAACGCTTATAATATTGGTGCTGGTCATTCCTTTATTGTATTTATAAAGGATGCGTATCCAATAAATATACTTAGAGCTATTAAAGATGTGCAAGAAGTATGCAATATATATTGTGCTACCGCTAATCCGGTAGAAGTTATTGTTGCTAAGACAGAGCAGGGTAAAGGTATACTAGGAGTTATAGATGGTGGTTCCCCTCTAGGTATAGAAGGAGAAAAAGATATAGAGGAGAGAAAGGCATTATTAAGAAAGATAGGTTACAAACTTTAACTACATTGAGAATATCCGCAGGATAGACATCTACCGCAGCTCTCCTCTAATAGATATGTTTGTTGTCCACATTCTGGACATATAAGAAGCTTAGGCTGATTTTCTTTCTTTTCTATCTTCCCAAGTTCAGTTAGATATTCTTCTAATACGTTTGCTATGTCTGATAAAACAGACGGTATACGTTTTCCATCTCTCCAATATCCACCATTTGGGTCAACTATAGTACGAAGTTGATCTATAAGGAATGATGGGTCTTCCTCTCTTACAAACACAGCACTCATCAATCTTGCTAATGCGGTTATCCAGGGTATGCTAGAGGCATCCTTTGTATTTATGAATATCTCAAATGGTCTTCTTTTTCCACCTTCCTCTATCTCATTTAGAGTAATGTAGTATGATGCCTTTGGAGTTTTTACTTTATATGTAGTCCCTCTCAACTTGTACGGTCTTTCTGGTTTCCCTTTTTTAACGACTTTCTCTTCAGTCTCTCTTATAAGTATTCCTTCTCTAGAGCCTTCCCTGTAAACAGTAAGTCCCTTTACCTCAGACCTCATTGCGTCTAGGAATAGATTGAAGAATGAGTCTATCGGGTAATCTTTAGGCACGTTTATCGTCTTCGAGACAGAGGAGTCTACGTAATAACCTACAGTCTTTAACATCTCTAAATGATCCTCTGGCTTTATATCATACGCGGTTTCAAAATAAGGTGGAATAGGTCCGTCACCTTTAAGTTCTCTATATAATCTATATGCATAGTCCATCACTTCGTACTCTTCAAACTGGTCTCCACGAATAGAATCTGAACTTACCTTTACTCTTCTTTTATAAGAAAGACTAAATATGGGCTCCACACCACTAGATACATTATTAGCAACTACAGATAAGGTGCCTGTTGGAGCTATACTGATAAGATGAGAATTGTGGATGCCATTCTCTTTAATCGCCTCTTTGATCTCCTCAGGAAGTCGTTTTATAAATTCTCCTGCTAAGTACTTGTCTTTGTCAAAATATTTGAATGTTCCCTTTTCTTTGGCTAATATCGAAGAGGCTAGATAGGCAGAATCTCTTATGGTTTTCATTATAAGTCCTGCCTGACGTCTACCTTCTGGACTAGAATACTTTAATCCTAGCATAGCTAAGGTAGAACCTAGACCCATAATACCAATACCCATTCTACGTTTATTCTTCTCTTCTTCTTCATATATTGGAAGGGGATATTTACTTATTTCAATAATATTGTCCAATAATCTTACCGCTACTGGTACATATTTACTTAAACTTTCAAAGTCAAACCTTGCATTCTCAGTAAATGGGTCTAGAACAAATTGAGTAAGATTAAAACTTCCTAAAAGGCAACAACCAGCAGGAGGAAGAGGCTGTTCGCCACAGTTATGAACAACTATCCCATTAGCTATAAAGGAATGCGTAAAAGGTTCAATAAGGTCATAAACGATCTCCTCCCCTAAAGGGATAATCTCTACAATCTCATCTAGGAAATTTCTAGAGTAGTAGGTTTTACTCTTTAGTATCTCTATTTTTTCTGTATGTTTCTCTAGGAAGAATCCAATCCTTTCAAGAAACAAGGGGACATCTTCTCTAGTAATTATAAGTTCATAAATCCTCCCGTCTCTAAGATATAAATGTTCCTCCCCTTTCACAGTATTATAGGTAAACTTTACCTTTGCTTCTCTATGTCTGGGCAACAACCTAGAAAATATACCAAATTGAAGTAGTAGCAGTTGAACCTGTTTTAAAAGCTTCTTAGACTTAGATGTAAGTCTTATACTTGAATCCTTATCTTTACTAAATCCAATATGTCCATCAGCCGAGAACAATCCTCTTAAGAATCCTAATACTGCCTCCTCTGTACTAGTAAATATAGATGATGGGACTTCTTTCTCTTCTGCCTTTACTGGCTTAACTCCTAACATAGTAAAGAATTCTACCAAGGATTTTCTATGATAGGAGAGATGATACACCTTATCATTTCTTTTTATTGGTTTTACAGCTCTTCCGTTCCATCTGTCTACAATAGGCTTTATGTACTCTAGGATGTTTTTATCATTCTCTCCAAAGGTAAACCCAACCCTACAACTCCTATTGCTATTTCTCAACCAGCCATCACCTATAAGATAACCAAGGACAAAACCTAACTCATAGCTCCACTCATTGGGAAGATTTTTGTCTATAGAAGAGAAATCGTACGGTAATTTACCACTGTCAAGAAAACTACCATTCATAGATTGAATCATTACTTTATCTTTATTTGGACTTAACTTACCAGCCTCTATCCATCCCCTATCAGTTAAAATCTTATGGTCGGGTGTGACTTTGATTTCAAAACCTGCCTTAGTAGTAATCCTTATTACTTTTTTTCTCCCTGTCCTAAAGGCTTTACCCAAAGGATAGATATTTGAACTTAAACTGTTATTGTAAGTTCCTTCAAGCTCCTTGGAGAATGTTACTCTAGGGTCTATTATAAGGCCTATAATACCTTCTCTAAGGTTAGCCAACTCTTCTATAGTAATTAGTCCCCTATCTGTTGATACAAGGGTATCTCCCGTTACACAAGGGTTAGTCGCCTGTATGTTTTCAATATAATATAGATTATTTAGTCTGTTTATAGTTGAAAGATTGATTACTCCTGGTTCTGCATAGTCATAGGCGCTCTTTACTATAAGGTTCCATAAATCTCTAGCCCTTACTACTCTATACACCTTTCCGTTAAATTTAAGTTCCCAATCCTTATCATCTATCACTGCAGATATAAATTCATCCGTAACACCCACACTAATATTGAACTGGGTTAAGACTCCTGGTGTATGCTTTGCAGTGATAAACTTTTCTATGTCAGGATGGTCTACGTTTAATATCCCCATATTTGCACCCTTACGGGCATTCCCAGTCGTTATTGTCTTTGTTTCAGCATCAAATACGGTCATAAATGATACCGGACCACTTGCAGTTCCACCTTTTGTCTTTACCTCTGCTCCTTCTGGCCTTATTGTAGAGAAATTTGCTCCGGTTCCCCCACCAAGCGAATGGATAATGGCATTGAGTTTTACACTTTCAAAGATCCCTTCTATAGAGTCTTCTATAACTGGCAGAGTAAAACAGTTGAAAAGGGTCTGATACATTGAGGTCCCTATTCCAGCTAAGATACGGCCACCAGGTAAGAACTTAGCATTTTCCATAAGTTTATAGAATTTCTCTTCCCATTCTCTCTGTTTTGTATCTGTCTCTTCCACTTTAGCTGCTTCTCTAGCCACTCTCTTTATATTGTCATCTAGACTCCTTTCTTCTTTCCATTTATATTTTCTTTCCCATACCTCTTGAGACAATCTATCTAACTCCATATTTTCCCTCCGAGGAATTTATATAAAAATATTATATTACTACAGGAGTTAAAGAGTCTAGCAGTACTTGAAAATTTGTTCTACTATTGACAGTTATAGCTATGTTATCCTATAATCCTTATAGGAGGTAGAAATTGTGAATCTACTGTTTAAGACTACTAGGGAATTGGATTGGAGGTGAAAGTCTAGAGGGTATATATATTTTTATTAACCTAGAAATATTTTACTAG
>JBMFMV010000039.1:0-17696 GCA_049970495.1 bacterium | reverse complement strand
CCTAACTATAGTTGTCCTAAACTCATAGTCTATTCCTGAGTGCATTATGATATCTATACTCTTTTTTATCTTTTCAATGTCAACATTACTATGCGTTACATCATTATACTTTTCTAAATTTGCCTTTATATCCATGGCAATATAATCTAGTATTTTCTCTTCTAAAAGTCTTTCTATTACCTCTGGATTACTCCCATTAGTATCTAATTTTGTAAAAAATCCTAGACCTTTTATCTCTTTCAGGAAATTAATAAGGTCTGACTGGAGGGTAGGTTCTCCTCCAGTCAATACAACTCCATCGAGTTTGCCCCTTTTTTCTCTCAAAAAAGAGAATATATAATCTTCCTCTATAAGATCCTTCCCATCAAAGATTACTAATTCTGGGTTATGACAGTAAGGGCACCTAAAGTTGCACCCTTTAGTAAAGATTACAGCAGAGATCTTTCCAGGATAGTCTATAAGTGAAAACTTCTGTAATCCGCCTATAAGCATGTTAGACCTTAGGTAGAGTCAGGTCCGTCTGTCTATTATACTTACCCCTTCTATCCGAATAAGAAATCTCGCAAATCTCATCTGCCTCAAAGAATAAGAGTTGAGCCAAACCTTCATATGCATATATCTTAGCTGGAAGAGGTGTTGTGTTTGATATCTCTAATGTTATATATCCTTCCCATTCTGGTTCAAGAGGGGTGACGTTAACAATTATCCCACACCTAGCATACGTGGACTTTCCAATACATATGACAATAACATTTCTTGGAATTCTAAAATACTCAACAGATTTAGCTAGAGCAAAAGAATTTGGAGGTATTATGCATACGTCTGATTCTACATCAACAAAAGATTTACTATCAAAGTTTTTTGGGTCTACAATAGTACTATTTATATTGGTAAATATCTTAAATTTATTATCTACTCTCACATCATATCCATATGACGAGATTCCATAGGATATCTTCCCATCACTTACAAGTTCGGGACAAAAGGGTTCTATCATCCTGTAATCTTTTGCCATCCTTTTGATCCATCTATCAGATTTTATCCCCATCCCTTCCTCCTATCTAACGCTAAATGTTTTTCTCAATTTAAACTCTTCCTGTTTTCCTCTATTCCACTGTTTTACAGGTCTTAAATAACCAACAACTCGCGAATAGACTTCTGTTTCTGCACCACATCTTGGACATAAAGAGTATTCTCCGGCAATATATCCGTGACTTGGACACACACTAAATGTTGGCGTTATTGTTATGTAAGGAAGTCTATAGTTCTCACAGATCTTCTTTATCAGATACTTTACACTATTAGGGTCTTCTATCCTTTCTCCAACAAATATGTGAAGTACGGTTCCTCCTGTATACATAGTCTGTATTTCATCCTGTAGATCAAGGGCGTAGAAGATGTCATCAGTATAATTTACAGGGAGCTGGGTTGAGTTCGTATAGAAAGGTTCGGCGGAAAACTCTCTGAACTCTTTCTCATTAGCACATATAATATCTGGATACTTATCCTTGTCTATCCTAGCTAACCTATAAGAAGTTCCTTCTCCAGGAGTAGCCTCTAAGTTGTAGATATTACCAGTTTCCTCTTGGAATTCAATTAACTTTTTTCTCATAAATGAGAGTACCTTTTTAGTAAATTCTTTCCCTTCTTCTGTCCCTATATCTACACCCAAGAGATTTAGACATGCCTCATTCATCCCTATAAGTCCTATGGTCGAGAAGTGATTCTTCCAATATTCTCCAAAACGTTTCTTTATCTCTCTAAGGTAGAATTTAGAGTAGGGATATAGGTCTCTCTCTGTAAACCTTTCAAGGACTTTTCTCTTAATTTCTAGGCTCTCCTTAGCAAGATTCATAATTCTATCAAGTCTTTCAAAAAATTCATCCTGACTGTTTGATAGATATCCTAGTCTAGGCATATTTATGGTAACTACACCTATAGAACCGGTAAGAGGATTTGCACCAAAGAGACCACCTCCACGTTTTTGAAGTTCACGATTATTCAACCTTAACCTACAGCACATACTTCTTACATCTTCAGGTTTCATATCAGAGTTTATAAAGTTAGAGAAGTATGGAATTCCATACTTAGCCGTAACCTCCCAAAGAAGATCAAGATTTGGGTTATCCCAATCAAAGTCTTTGGTAATACTGTAGGTAGGTATAGGAAAAGTAAATACCCTGCCTTTGGCATCCCCCTCTAACATGACCTCTAGGAATGCTTTATTAAGCATATCTATCTCATCTTGAAATTCTCCATATGTAGCGGACTGAGATACTCCACCAATAATTACAGGCTGATCCTTCATGAATTGAGGGACTTTCAGGTCAAATGTAAGATTGGTAAAGGGCGTCTGAAACCCTGTCCTTGTCGAGACATTGGTGTTGAATATGAATTCCTGTAGAGCTTGTTTTACATCTTTATAACTAAGATCATCAGATCTTATGAAGGGGGCTAGTAGTGTATCAAAATTTGAAAAAGCCTGTGCTCCAGCTGCTTCCCCTTGAAGGGTATAGAAGAAGTTGACTATCTGTCCTAATGCACTTCTAAAATGTTTGGCAGGTTTACTTTCAGCCTTACCTGGAACTCCCCTAAAACCTTCTATTAATAAATCCTGTAAATCCCAGCCAACACAGTAGACCGAAAGGCTATTAAGGTCATGTATATGAAAATCTCCATTAAGATGGGCATTTCTAATCTCAGGCGGATATATCTTGTTTAACCAGTATATCTTGCTTATCTCTGAGGATATATAATTGTTAAGTCCTTGAAGGGAAAAGGTCATATTACTGTTCTCTTGGACCTGCCAGTCAATCTTCTCTAAATACTGGTCGACAAGGTCCACATTGGCTTTAGCAGATATCTCTCTGATCTTAGCATGCTGATCCCTATAGAGTATATATGCCTTAGCGGTTTTTCTATAGGGAGAGTCTAAAAGTACCTCCTCTACAACATCCTGTATCTCTTCTACTGTAGGTATTTCGTCCTTTATTACCTCCTCTGCTAGACTCAAAACTTTTAAGGTTAACCTCTCAGCTATATCTCTACCAAATTCTCCAGTTGCCGCACCTGCTTTAGCAATTGCATTTGTTATCTTACTAGCATCAAACTTAACTATCCTTCCATCTCGCTTTCTAATCTCTCTAAACATACCTTCCTCCAGTTTTACCTTTATGTTAGACTACTATATCATTATACTATATTACCTAGCCCTTCTTAATATTCCAAATAAGCCACTTCTTCTTTATAAAGATGATATAAAAGGCAAGGTAGAGAATGGCTAGAATTAGTATAATATCCCAAGAGTAAAGTCCGAGCAATAGATAAATGTATATCCATCCATCGTAGAGCCATCTGTCTATCATTCTAAGTGGAGGGCTTTTGAGTTTGATAAGATCGTATTTTATACCATCAGGTAGTACAGATACCTTTATATAGTGATAGAAATCATGCACTGGATTGGCACCAATCAGTTCTGCTCCAGCGCCACCTGTGATGATATAAGGTGTCTTTCCCCAGAATCCCCTATAGTATGCGTGAATGTGAGAGGCAAAGACCATAGTAACGTTATACCTGTCAAACAGATTACTTAATTCTTTGGCAGAGTTCGAATCTGTTAGGGCATCACTCCTCTTTAACTTTTTGTCTGGAACAAACAGTGGTATATGCATAAATATAAACCTGTATTTATAGCTAAGACTTTTTTCTAGTTCTTCTTTCAGCCATTCTTTCTGCCAAGGTCCCAGATTCTTCCCATTAGCATCATCTAATACGATAAAATAGCAGTCCCCTACTGTAAATGAGTAGTAGAATGGACCAAAGATCTTATAGTAGTTTCCTCTCCCATCCAACAATAGTTCGTGATTCCCTATAACAGTTAGTAAGGGCTTGTTTAATCTTTTTGCCTGTTTTAAGAATAATTCAAAGTTTTCTTCTCTTCCTACAAAAACTAGGTCTCCGTTGTCTATAGAGAATAAAACATCTTCCTTATTTATTCTATCTATAAGTTCATTAAAGATTCTCCCTGAGTTTTTGTTGTCTCCAAATACAATAAAAGAAAAGATCTTCCTTGTTCTATCTATCCTTTGGAGAGAGTGATAGTTCCAATCCCTTATACTTATAGTAGTTATTTCATTATAAACTTTAACCCCAATGGCTAGTGCCAATAATACTGATATACAGATAATAATAGACATATTAAACAATTTATCACTCATCCTAAACGCCTTCCCATATTCATTTATTTTTCATCTTTGATCTGCTACAATTGTACTACTATAGAAATTATATTTCCATTATATGAAGGACAAATGAAGGAGAAGGTTTATGAATAATAAAAGAGACGGTATAGTTGAGCGATCCTTGCTTATTTCTATATTTTTTGTTTCTGCATCCTCTATCTATTTTGAAACCTCTCTGAATAGATTCTTTGCTATCTCTAAATGGGAAGAGTACGGCTACTTGGTTGTATCTATTACTATGGTTGGTTATTCTTTGGGGAGTATTATCTTATATCTCTTTAAAGGCTTCTTTTTGAGGTCTTATCAGAAGACACTGTTAATAATTCCGACCGTTCTGATGGTGTTATTTCCTCTATCCTTCTATTTTATCTCTATAAATCCGTTCAATCCTTTGGAGCTTCAGAATCCAGATGTATGGATGAACCAGATTGTTAATATTGGGAAGTACTATCTCGCGATATTCCCAGTCTTTGTTTTAGTTGGGCTCTATATTGGATTGAACTATCTTATTCTCTATAGTGGCACTAATAGGATATATGCAGCTGACCTAATTGGTGCAGGGGTTGGTTCTATTTTGATCCTGGTATTTATGTATTTTATTCATCCATTCTATCTTTTAAGTGCTATTATACCATTTCTACTTCTGGTCTCTATTTTAAATATTAGACTCTTTACAAAGAGGAATAGAGGAGGATTATATTTTGCTCTGTTTATTCTCTTTATCCTCTCAGAGGCAGGGATAATATTCTATAATAGGGCTGATTTTTGTGAGTATAAGGCTATCTATGCCCCACTGCATGTGGAAAATAATAGGATTATTTCTAAGATTAAATCCCCAAAAGGATACTATTTAATCCTAGATAACTATACAGAGAGGCTTGATGAGGAACTTTCCAATGATTATGCTCTCCTTAAGGTCAAGGGGTATCCAATTGGATACGGCCTTTACAGGGATGGAAATAGGTTAACCACTCTCATTAAAGAGGGTCATTTAGATACCTCTTATCTTAATGCTTCTCTAGATTTATTCCCATATCTTCTAAAAAATGACCCTTCAGTGCTTTTAATCGGAAGTCATGGGGGATTTAGGATTAAGGAGGTATTAACATCAAACAGTACTTCAATCATCGCCTTAGATTCTGATGATGTTATAAGTTCCTATGTGAAAAGGTTTGATGAGTTAAGTAGGAATAATAGAGTAAAGATATATAGAGATTCACCTATCTCCTTCTTGGTAAGAAATCAGGCATATTTTGATATTATAGATATATCTACTGATTTCCTAAATCAGAGTACAGCTAACAAGTATGCCTTTACTAAAGAGGCATTCTCTCTGTATCTTACCCATTTGAAAGAAGGTGGTATCCTCTCTATTCCGGTCTCTATTAGTGAGTCTACAGTATATGCTCTTAAGATTGTAAATACTGCTATGGAGGTTCTAAGGTCTTTAGGGGTAGTATCCCCCGAGAATTGTATATTAGTTTATAGGGCATCCTGGAATGCTAGAGTACTAGTCAGCAGATCTCCATTTGATACCAAGGATATACAGAGGCTTAAGGATTTTTGTTATGCTCGTTCCTTTGATACATCCTATTATCCTGGGATTAATCCCAAGGGTATCAAGACCATATGGAATGACCTACCTCCAATCTTCCCTCAGACTAAGACCTCGTCCCCCCAGGATTCTCTTATGGATGATATCCAAAAGGTTCTATTCTTTAACACCAGATATTTTTCCTTCTCTGACCTATTTAATATTGCCCCTTCTTCTTTTAATAGACCAAACTTCTTTTTTACTATCAATCTAAAAAGACTGAGGGAAGTACTAAGATTAATTGCCCTTTTACCTAGAGAGGAGATAGGTTTCTTGGTTAATTTTGGTGTAATCATTCAATCTATTATTTTTGCCCTTTTTATACTATTCCTTCCCTTAATAAAGGAGATAAGAACTCTAAGGACAAAGAGATTGCTGTTTAACGAAATATTGTACTTCTTAAGTCTTGGACTAGTGTTTATGTTTATTGAAATACTGCTGTTCGATAAGATGTCTCTGGTGTTGAATGACTATACCTCTTCATTTGCAGTAGTTCTGGCTTCTATGTTATTCTTCTCTGGATTTGGAAGTTACTATTCTCAAAAGTATATAGGCAATCCGTTAAAGGGAGTAGGTATAGCCATAAGTGCCATCGTTTTACTGCTTTTATTCTATACTATGTTCTTAGATAAGATTCTTATCCATCTGATGGACGTTCCCCTTGCCTTTAAACTTGTCTCTATAGTATCTTTGGTGGCACCACTATCTTTCTTTATGGGGTTTCCTTTTCCTCTAGGACTTTCGACTTTTGTAGGAGATAAGAATCGCCTTTTGCCTTGGGCTCTTAGTATTAATGGGGCATTTTCTGTCATTGGAACCCCATTAGCTAATGTACTCTCTATCTTTTATGGATATAGACTAGTACTCGTATTGTCTATCTTTCTATATCTTGTGTCTCTTCTAACATTTCCAGAGAGAGATTATATATAATAGAATTAGGAGGGATATATGAAACGAAGATTTTATCTACAGGTCTTTTTATTTTTGCTCCTTTTGATTCCTTTTGGTTTTGAATGTGCAGCAGGGGAAGGTTGGAATTATTCAGTCTTTATAAAGGCAATGAAAGAAAGTGGTAGAGATGTTAGTATTTCAACATCCGACTTTGATAATATCCAGAAGAGAAAGGAAAGGGCTTTAGCAGAAATAAAAAGATATCTTACCGAAAAGTTTGGAAATGCAGACCCTTTAGTCCTAAAGGCATTCAGAGAGGTTCCAAGGGAATATTTTCAGTATAATTATCAGTATAAAAAATTCTTTGGAGATAACGCCTACGAGGTACCTGCTCAACATTGGAGCATAGGATATGGTTCGGTTCTGAGTGATTATCTAGGGCAGGCATATATGACTCAGTTATCCCAGCCGAAACCGGATGATGTGGTGCTAGAGATAGGAACAGGTAGTGGGTATCAGATAGCAATCTTCTCAAGGATCTGCAAAGAGGTATATTCGATTGAGATAATCAAGCCACTTGGAGATGCAGTCTCTAAAATATTTAAACCTTTAGGGTATAGCAATGTCCATACAAAGGTTGGAGATGGATACTATGGGTGGGCAGATGTTAAGGGGGGATTTGACATTATAATCGTTACCTGTGCAGCTCCTTATGTTTCTCCTGAGCTTCTTAAACAGCTAAAACCAAATGGCAGGTTAATTGTTCCTATAGGCCAGCCTTTCAAGAAGGGACAGTTCCTATATGTGTACACTAAAGACAAGAATGGCAAGGTTCATTCAAGGAGAGATATGGGTGTCTACTTTATCCCTATGAGAGGAGCAATAGAGGGTAAATAGGTTTTATCACCATAAGAAAGTGCTAAATAAGAGTATGATCCCATAGTTGTCATTTTCAATTATAATATTTTCACCTTGTCTGTTTCTTAGATATCTTCTTTTCTATGACTCCTAGAATGCCTAACTTGTCAAAGGCACCTGCATCTATGTCCAGATGGTTAAGATTTCGGTAGTCATCTTCATATCCTCTATAATTTTCATCAGTAGCTTTCAATTCTATATTCCTATTTTTCTCAAAAAGAGAAATCTTTAATTCATTATACGATACCTGCGGAATATAGGAATCTATTTAGGGATTGTCTAAATAGAAGTTGACAATATTTTGTAAGTCTTTATATTTTATTCGTAGCCTCTCGAAAACTCCCCTTGACAAATGTGGGGGGGTAAAATATAGATAGATTTATTATGAAGATAGTATCCCCAGGCTATAGGAGCCTATAAAGAAGGGGAACGCACCTTAAAAGTAGAATATTGGAGTAAAAAGAACAATTAGCTACTAAGAGGCCTTTCTTGTAGTCTCTCTTATGCTTTGCGTCTAGATGGATGCTAATACATACAAAAGCTATCCTCCATATCCCAAACCCTATCTAGCTGAAGGATCGGAGAAACGTCTCTTACATCTATAAGCCCAGAGTATTCTTTAACTCTATCATTATAGGAAGTAGAGGACTTTGAGTGAATTGAGAAGATTTTTCTGGTATAATGAATGCTGTGACCAGTGTTGCGATTTTAGCATAGTGATCGCCTCCTTGTCCTAGGATTAAAAATCAAGGGGTTGGGCTGTGGGGGTGAGATATAATAAGGTTGTAAATAGAAGTGAGATTACAAGAGGTTTTAGAGTTTCCGAAAATCTACATTTATATTGTTAGACGGCTTAAATCTTTTTAATAGGATAGCGTTAGAAACTACTGAGACTGAGCTTAATGCCATAGCAAGTCCTGCAAATTCAGGCCTAAATGAGATACCAAAATCGGCAAATACTCGAGCTGCTATAGGAATACCAATAAGGTTATATATAAGGGCAAAGAAAAGATTTTGTCTTATCTTATTTAGGGTAGCCTTTGAAAGTTCGAAGACTGTAAAGACATCTAGTGGGTCGTTTTTCACTAGGACAACATCTCCGGCTTCTAATGCTACATCGGACCCTTGTCCTATAGCAATTCCTAAGTCTGCCTGAGCAAGAGCCGGAGCATCATTAATTCCATCTCCAACAAAGGCAACTTTTCTTCCCTGAGCCTGAAATTTCTTTACTATCTCGGCTTTACCTTCTGGAAGGACTCCAGCAAATATATGGTCTTCACTAATTCCTAAATTCCTGGCAATTGCAAGAGCTACACGTTTTGTGTCTCCAGTAAGGATATATACATCAAATCCCATATTAGTAAGTTTATCAATAGCTTTTTTAGAGGTATCCTTTAAAGTATCAGAGATGGCAAGAATCCCTAATATCTTCTCAGAATCGGATAAAGCAACAACTGTTTTTCCATTATCTTCAAGATGTTTTATGTCTTCCTTATAAGATTCAGAGTTGTTTTGGATAACCTCACTAATAAAGCCAGGATTCCCAAGAAAGTATAATTTTCCATTAATTACACCTTGAATCCCTTTCCCAGGATAGGCTTTAAACTCTCTAACCTCCAAAAGGCTTCCTTTCTCCTTCTGGATTCGTTCCATAATGGCAGAAGCAAGAGGATGCTCTGAGAGACTCTCAAGGGAGGCCGAGATAGAGAGTATTTCTTTTTCTGTTCCATTAAGAGCTATTATACTAGTAACTTCTGGTTTACCAGTAGTGAGTGTGCCAGTCTTATCAAAGATTATTGTATCAATCTTTTCAGCCCTTTCTAGTACTTCTCCTCCCTTTATAAGAATTCCAAGTTCCGCCCCTCTTCCAATTCCTACTATAAGGGCAGTAGGAGTCGCAAGCCCAAGGGCACATGGACAGGCAATAACAATAACAGATGACATTGTCATAAGAGCAAAAGAGAGTGATTCTCCTAAGATAAAATACCATATTATAAAGGTGATTACTGCTATTAAAAGGACTATAGGAACGAATACATTAGCAACTCGGTCAGCGAAGTCTTGGACATGCGCTCTAGAGCCTTGAGCCGATTCTACCAAGTGGATAATATGGGAAAGGGTTGTATCTTCTCCTACTCGTCTAGCTATAAATTCAAAGCTCCCTGTTCTATTTATCGTTCCTCCAATAACGGTATCACCAGGTCCTTTTTCAACAGGAAAACTTTCTCCTGTTAGAAGTGATTCGTCTACCGAAGAGTACCCACTAATAATCTCTCCATCAACAGGGATAACTTCTCCAGGACGAACAAGAATAATATCCCCTACTACAATCTCATCTACAGATACATCGATAAAATGCTCTCCCCTCTTTACTCTAGCAGTCTTTGCTTGAAGATTAAGAAGTTTTTCTATCGCTTGAGAGGTCCTTTTCTTTGCTTCTCCCTCAAGCCATTTTCCAAGAAGAATAAATGTAATAAGAAACGCAGATGTCTCAAAGTAGATATGTGGTATCTCTTTCACGTGTATATAAATAAAAGAACCAGTCGATAGAACATAATTTAGATACACTATAAGGCTATAAAAATAGGCTACCGATGTTCCAATAGCAACTAAGCTATCCATTCCGAAGATACGGAGTCTAAGGTTTATTAAAAATCCCTTATAAAATCTTGATCCTAGGATAAATTGAATAGGAGTTGCAAGGATAAGGGAGAGAACTCCCTTGTATGGATGAATGATTCTTCCTCCTGGAAAATTGGGATAGAAGTCAAGGAGCATAAAGTATAAAAGAGGAAGACTCAAAACAAGACTTATAAAAAATTGCCTTCGTGTTTTATAAAGGTCTTTGTACTTATCTGTGGGTTTAGCCTCTTCTCTCTGAGAAGGGGAGGCGTTATATCCAGTTTTGCGAATAACTTCGATGAGTTTTTCCAAGTTAGTCTTATGAGGATCAAAGATAACCTGTGCTCTTTCACTAGCAAAGTTTACATTTGCTTCCTTTACCCCTTGAACTCTTTTAAGTTCACGCTCTATTAGGAGTGCACACGAGGTACAGTGCATTCCAGAGATATCAAGAAAGACATGCAAAGAATTAGGGGCATCACGAGTCTTTACTGAAGACTCTTCTTCATCGCTAGTACTATCTTCTGCTTCTTCTAGAGTAGCCTTGTATCCTAAGTTTTCTATAGCTTTGACTATATTTTCATATGATACACTAGAGGGATCAAAGACAACTATCCCTTTTTTCTCTGAATAGTTCACTTCACACCTCTTTACTCCCGATAGACCTTGTAGTTCTACCTGAATAAGCTTGGCACAACTTGGACAATGCATTCCATCTATCTTCAGTATTACACGCTTCATTTTAGCCTCCTAATTAACTCTCATTTTTTTATCTCTAAATATAACAATTTCTATTAAGATTATACAATTTGATAATAGATTAGTAAAGACATCTAACAGGATGGGGGATAGAAAACTGATTCTAAGCCTATTATAAAATTTAAATTAACTTCCTCTATTCACTCAGGAAAATGAAAGAGCTTCATAAGTACAGCTACGCTATTATAGAGGTTCTTCAAATGCTCAATCATGGCTATCTCTGCCTCTTCTGGATTTCTATTAAGAATTCCCAGAGCTATAGCCTTATGTTCTTCTAGAGACTTTTCGATTCTCCCCTCTATAGCATCGATTCCTATTCTAAGTCTGTGCCACTGAGAATTGAGATTTTCTACAATCTGTTTGGCTCTTCTGTTTTTTGCCATCTCAAATATAATATCATGAAATTCTTTGTCTTTTTTAAACCAAGACCTAAACCATTGTTCTTTTCCTATTTCATCTTTTGGTCTTTCCTTTGCCAGAGCTTCTAGCTCTTCTATCGTCTTTGCCAATCTTTGAAAATCTTCCTCCTTACCCCTTGCTATTGCTAATTTTGTAATCTCAGGTTCGATAATCTTTTTTAGGTCAAAGATCTCTTCTAAATCCCTTAAGGTTAAGATAAAGACACGTTTTCTCCTGCCATCAGCTATAATTAATCCTTCTTGTTCTAAACGTTTAAGGGCTTCTCTTATAGGAGTTCTGCTTACATTAAGTTTTTTGGCTAGTATAGCTTCAGAAACAAATTCTCCAGGCTTTAAACTCATATTTAATATAAGTTCCTTTATATCATCATAAACAGCTTTTGTATTCGTCATCAAGCCTCCTTATAAGTAATTATAACACAAATTTTTACTTTCTAGTTGACCTATAGTATTCTAATAGTATATAATGTAGTATACTAAAAAATAAATATATAGAATACAAAAGGAGGCTAAGAGTATGAAAAGTGTGTCTCGGACTTTGTGTGCAATAGTTTTAGTCTTAAGTCTATTTATAACAATTATTCCGTCTTCTTATGCCCAAAAAGCTGAGAAAAGAGTCTTACAGTATAATACTCCAATGGAATATTTTAAGGCGACTGGTAGAAGAATTACTAAGTTTAAGGAAGCTCCAATGTTGGCCGAATTAGTAAAGCAGGGGAAATTACCTCCAGTAGAAAAGAGACTCCCTGAAGAACCACTAGTAGTTGTGCCAACTAAAGAGATAGGTAAGTATGGAGGAACATTAAGAGGGTCTTCACTAAATCCTCAGACTTGGAATGATGTGGAAGATGCGATGGTAGATGGGCTTTTTAGATTTTCAAATGATCTAAAGGAAATCCTACCAAATGTTGCAAAGGGA
Organism: bacterium; assembly: GCA_049970495.1. Classification (GTDB taxonomy): domain Bacteria; phylum DUMJ01; class DUMJ01; order DUMJ01; family DUMJ01; genus DUMJ01. Next base: position 5,333 of record JBMFMV010000039.1, on the reverse strand, counting down.
TACATATTTTCAGATAAATTTACAAAGTGCACTATATACTTAAGAAAGGGGATAAAATGGTCAGATGGGGAACCGTTTACTGCTGATGATATCCTTTTCTGGTGGGAAGATATTATCTTAAACGATGAGCTTACTCCTATAAAGCCTGAAATTTTTAGACCTGGTGGTAGACTGATGAATGTTAAAAAGATAAACAACTATACTATACAGTTTGAATTTGCTGTTCCCTATCCATCATTCCCTCTAATTCACTATTCGGCAGCCCCTTATATTTGCTGGGCTCCAAAGCATTATCTAAAGAAATATCACATAAAGTATAACCCTGATGCCAATACGTTAGCAAAGCAAGAGAAATTTGATACTTGGTATAAGTGTTTTGCCTTTCATCAGCCTACTTCGGGTTGGGGATGGCAGGATCCAAATGCTCCTACACTTCAGGGATGGGTGTTAAAGAGTCACGATAGCCAACGTAGGATATTCGAGCGTAATCCTTACTATTGGAAGGTAGATACAGAAGGGAATCAATTGCCTTATATAGATAGGGCTATAGTAGAATTCCATTCTAACATAGAGGTAGCTAACCTTAAGGCGGTTTCTGGAGAACTTGACATAGCTGGACATGACCTTTTACCCATTAACTATCCGCTGTTAAAAGATAATGAATCAAAGGGAAAGTATAAGGTAGTCTTAGCAAGAAGTACAAAAGGTAATGACGTAACTTATGCTATAAACTTGAACAATCCAGACCCAGTAAAGAGAAAAATATTCCAAGATGTAAGATTTAGAAGAGCATTATCTCTAGCAATTAATAGAGACGAGATAAACAAGCTACACTTTCTTGGTTTAGCTATTCCTAGACAAGCTACTGTAAATCCCAATGCAAGTTTTTATAAGGAGTCTTGGGGAAAGGCTTATGCACAATACGATCCAGATACTGCGAATAAACTTCTAGATGAGATGGGTCTGAAACGTGGACCAGATGGGTATAGGTTAAGGCCAGATGGTAAGAGATTAGAAATTTTGGTTGACTATATGCCTTATGAGGGTCCTAAGGGTGATGTGAGCGAATTAGTTAAGATGTATTGGGAAAAGATAGGGATAAAAGTAGAGATTCAGCCAAGAGAAAGGGCTTTCCAACTTACACGTGTCCAATCAAGTCAACACGACATAAGTTGTTGGCACATAGATAGAACTATGGAGCGTTGCGTATATACATATTCTGGTGGTAATAAACTCTATCCACCTGGGGATTCTGCTACTATATATGCATGGAACTGGGGTTTGTGGCTTAGAACAGATGGGAAGTCAGGAGAAGAACCTCCTCAGATCTTTAAAGACATTTGGAATGCTTACTGGCAGTGGAGAAAGTATCCACCTGGGACTTCAGGTTATAAGTACTGGGCGCAGAAAATCTTTGATATTTATGCAGACCAGGTCTATATAATTGGTACTGTAGGACTTGCTCCCTGGCCTCTTCTTATAAGAGAGAACCTAGAGAACGTATTCTGGGAGAAAGGTAAGGACGAAGAATACTGGTTTGGGCCTGATAATTGGCTCTGGAATACATATAGGGCAGAACAGTGGTTCTTTAAATAATAGAATTAACTAGTTCTAGGAGGCCTACTTTTTGGCCTCCTAGATTTTCTAGTGATAGAAAGGAGGAGCTACTAATGGATAGACTATTTGATAGGATCTATGGATGTCTAGCTGGTGCATTTGTTGGTTCTGCAATGGGTGCAGCCGTTGAGGGTTGGAGTTGGCAGGATATAAAAGCCAAGTATGGTGTTTTACAGGAACTATTACCTTACTCCCACTATAAACATATAAACAAGCCTGGTAGTGGTAGATTGAGACCTCCAGGGACAACTGAAGATGGGGTGGAAAGGATAAAGTTATTAGTCCTTAGTATTGCAGAGAAAAATGGCAGGATAACTGCAATGGATTTGGGTAAAACTTGGCTAAAATATATAAATCCAGATAACTTTGGGGTCCAGATGGAGCCCTGTGATGAGGTCCTTTATAGGGTAGTTGCAAGTGGAATACATCCAGCATATGCAGGACTATACACTGATTTTTTAGGCATAATTTCTTTTGCAAGGTCATGTCATCCTATAGGACTAATAAATGCTTGCAATCCTGAAGAGGCTTATAAAGATGTTTGGGATGTGGGTAGGCTCTATCAGCCACTCCATGGCGGAGGATTAGACTGGGCAGCGGTGGTAGCATGTAGTATAGCTTATGCAATGAGGTCAGATGCTACTGTAGATGGTGTTATAGATACTGCATTAAAATATGCCCCTAGTGATGGAAGGCATAGGATAGAAAGGGCAATTGAATTAGCAAAGGAAAGTCAAGATGCATTTGAACTTAGAGAAAAGTTTGATCCCATATACTCTGGGAAGGGGATAAGATATAGTTTCAGCTGGGGGGAAGAAGTTGTCCCTAAAGGATTGGCTATATTCTATGTAACAAAAGGGAATTTGAAGGATGCAATTATAGGAGGAGTAAATTTTGGTAGGGATACGGACTGTTGTACTGCTATCGGAGCAGGTATAGCTGGAGCATTTTCAGGAGTTTCAGGTATTCCTACTGAATGGATAGAACAGGTAGATAGGGCGACAAAAGAGAATAACTATACGGTATCAAAACTTACAATAAGAGAAAGCGCAGAGATAATCTACAATGCCCTAATGAACGAGAAAAAGAAATTGGAAGATTACTTGAAGAGTTTAAAGTAATTTGCTAATAAATTTATTTTACCCCTCTTAGATTTCCTTTAATATTATTGATATTCTAAGAGGGGTTTGATTTATATTGCAGGTTCACTTAATTAGTCTATAGACTAAGGTGTCGTGTTCTCTTACTATTGCTTTTAATCTCGTCCACTAACTTCTGATCTGTCATTACCCCATAGTAGTAATGCCTCTTTAAAGGGTCCCCATCTTTGAGAAAAGGTTATTTCTAATTTTATGCTTCTCGATTAAGTCTTTATAAACTCATCTACTTCCTAGGTAATAGTCTATCTACTACTAGAAGGTCTAGAGAAGCTCCTGCCATAATTTCTAGGGACATTATCTGACCCCAAAGACTTTTAAAATTCTTCTATAGAAATTTATAGAGGAGGAGTTAAAATGAAGGGAAGTTTAGTTTTTAGAGTATGTTTGCTGATTATTACTTTGGCATTGTCTATTATTTTCTTATCAGGCTGTAACTTTTCTCTTTCGCCAGAGATCTACTTAAGTGATCTGTTAGATTTAAAGGATGGGCCAAATAACTCAATAGCTATTCCTTCAACTGTAAAATTGGAGATCATCTCTAAAGATTCTTTTATAGAGAATAAAGACAGGATAACAATAATGTTACAGGATTACTTTGGTAAGGTTAGTAAAGTCTCTTATGAAGCGGATGGATTTAATAATTACTATGTAGCACAGGTGAATATTCCAATAGTGAAAGATCAAAAACAGGAGAAGATAGTCGGATATGCTATGTTTTTGATAAGACTTGTAGAGGATAATGAAGGTATAAGATTAATTTTAAGTTTTAATAACTCAGTCTTTAACAGTTTCAAAGACAGGATTTTTGAGGAATTTTCTCAATCTATAACTGCAGAGAACATATCCTTTGATATCACTTTAGTAAATGACTTAAAGAGCGATGTAATCCTAGAGGTACAGGGTGTTTATTTGGATAAATATCCATATCCATTTAGATCGAGATACGAATTGGGAAGAAGAGATAAAGTAAACATAATCTTTTCTGATGTATTGAGAGACTACCTGGTAAAGTCTGGTGATATAGAGTTTGCCTATCTAATTCTAAAGTAGAAGAATAAGGGCAGGATAACTGCCTGCCCCTATAAAAATATAAGTGAATAGGTATTTTTGAACCGTTATTATGGTATAATTTTAGTAATAATTTATAAAATTTGGAGGAACAATTGTATAAAGTTACCTGGGATCCAGAGGCAAATGGTGTGCTCCTGTCTGATAATATAACAAGTGCTCAAGAGATTATTCCTCCAAGACCTGTCTTCTACGAAGAACTGGACCTTTTGGGATTAAATAAATTCTGGTCATACCCTAATGTTGAAGAACCATTACTATGGGCTATAGGTAGACGTTACTATTATAAAGGAGAGTGGGTAGCAGAGGTTAAAGGAGGAAATATCTTTGAAGATCCAAAGGTGATTCTTACTGACAGAGGGAAAAATCTTTATTTGGAGCCGATAGATGTCAGAATATTGGTTGAGAATAATAAGGATGCAATTGAAGTTATAGAAGGAGAAGCTATAGATTTCATAAATGATACCTATAAAAAATACAAGAATAAAGTTGACCTCTTCGTGGTGTCTTTTAGTGGAGGAAAGGATTCTCAAGTAGTATTAGACCTTGTTTCTAGGACACTGCACCCAGAGGATTATATAGTGATTTTTACTGATACTACTATGGAGATACCACCTACCTATGAGACATATAATAAAACAGTAGAATATTATAAAAGTTTATATCCCAATTTAAGATTCTATGTTGCAAGAAATGAGAAGCATTCTTATGAGCTTTGGAAGATTTTTGGACCCCCAAGCAGATTAATAAGATGGTGCTGTTCAGTATATAAGACCTCTCCACAGGTAAGATTATTAAAGTCTTTATTCCCAGAAAAGGAGAAATTGAAGATCTTGGTCTTTGATGGCGTAAGAGCAGATGAAAGTACAAGAAGAAGCGGATATGAGAGAATAGCCCAGGAAGTAAAGCATTATTTACAAATTAATGCGGAAGCTATTAGAAACTGGAATATTACTGAAGTTTTTTTGTATGTCTATAGGAGAAATATCCCAGTGAATAAAGGATATAGATTTGGTTTAAGCAGAATAGGTTGCAGTATTTGTCCTTTTGGTTCTTCCTGGTCAGAATTTGTACTAAATAAGGCATATGCAGAAAGAGTTGGTGAATATCTTAAAATAATAAGAGAACATGTCAGGAATTTGGGCATCACAGAAGATGAAGAAATTAGAAAATATATAGTTCAGGGAAATTGGAAAAAAAGAGGGGGAGGGGAGGGTGTAGAAAGAGGAGATGTTAGAATAGATTTTATTGAATCGGTTGATAGTCTTAGAGTAATTATGAAAAACCCCAGAGAAAATTTGTTCGAATGGCTAAAAGTGTTGGGAACTAGCAATATAAGGCTGATAAGAGAAAATGAGTATGTTGGGGAGGTATTTATAGATTCCACTAACATAAACCTTATTTGTGAATTCATAAATCAGGATATAAATCTTGATATTACTACTAGTCTAAGTTCTCAGACGTTAAGTAAATTTAGGAGAGTTTTTT
>JBMFMV010000038.1:0-17711 GCA_049970495.1 bacterium | reverse complement strand
CTGGAATAGAGAACATTCTAATGACAGCAATTGCTGGAGGAGAACCACCTGATGTGGCTAGAATTTCACGCCAGTGGGTTGCATCTTTTGCTGCTAGAGGGGGGCTAGAATGCATAGATGATTATATAAAGAGGGACAAGATTGATCTTAGCATCTATTTCCCAGGGGCTATTGGAGAATGCAAATATAGAGGCAAAATGTATGCTATGCCATTCAATACAGATGTACATCCACTTTACTACAATAGGACTATGTTTAAAGAAAATGGCCTTAATCCTGATAAGCCACCTAAAACTTGGAAAGAACTAGAAGAATACGCCAAGAAATTGACTAAAATAGAAGGTGGTAAGCCAGTCACTATGGGCTTTATACCAACATTTGGCAACGTACACTTTGTCTGCTACTACTGGCAAACAGGAGGAGACCTCTTTACTCCGGATAGGATGAAGGTAGCTTTTAACAATGATAAGGCACTTATGACACTACAGTGGATAGTAGACTTTGTAAATAACATATGTGGCGGAGTAAAAATAGTTGATGGTTTTAAAGCTGCTATGGCAAATCCAACAACCGGAGCAGATATGTGGGCTTTTATGAATAATAAACTTGCCATGATGATAGGTGTATGTACGCCCATAGTAACATTCCAACAATATGCCCCTAATCTAGATTATGATATTGTCTTGCCACCAATCCCTCCAGGTGGTAAACAAGTTACACTAATGGAAGGATTTGGTTTTGTAATTCCAAAAGGAGTAAAGAATAAAGATGCTGCTTGGGAATTTCTTAAGTGGATGAGTAGCCCTGCTACTCAAGTCAGATTCTCCCAGTTAGGAGAACCTCCTCTTGGCGGTGGTGGGATGACCATAGTGAAAGATGTAGCTCTAAACGCTCCATTTTTTAAGGAGCAACCCATGTGGGCTAAGGCAGTAAATATGGTAAGATATGGGAAATTCTTCCCAACTACTCCAGTAACTGGATTTGCTAAAGACACTATAACTAAGATGGTGGATAAAGCAATAGCTGGTGAGATGACGCCAAAACAGGCACTAGAGTGGGCAGCTAACGAGGTACAGAAAGAGCTAGATAAATTCTATCAGACGTCAAAGTAAGATTTATTGGAAATCATCGCTGGGGAAGCAGGAACTTTCTGCTTCCCCTTTTATTTTATATCTTGGAGGCATTTGGTCTTTGTGGTATAGTTAAAGTAACACCATAAATTGGTATAATTTTCCACAGAATAGGAGGTGCTTTATGAGGCTTATAAGTATTTTAATAGTCTTTATTATAATCTGTAGTAGTGTTGTATCTGCTAATGCCAGTGGAATAGTAAATTTCGTGGGTAAATGCATAGGGGAAAAGGGTTATCTAATGGTTCTATCGAAGGATAAGACGTTCTATATAAGAGGTAAAGCCCCTGAAGGTCTTAAAGAAGGTGAATACGTAGAGGTAAAAGGCATAGAAAGGATTGATAGAGATGGCATGACGTATATATGGGCATTACAGATAAAGAGGCTTATACCAAAATCTATAGGGGACATAATCAGAAGCGTAAAAGATTATCTAGGTAAGAGACTTTTAATCTCTGGAGAATTTAGAGGATGGGAAGGAAGCGCAGACCCTCCTCCCGTTACTAGAAGTGATTGGATAGTTAAAGATGATACTGGATACATATACGTATTAGGAGCTCCTCCATTTAATCCAATAGAAGATAAGGGGAAAGAGATAGTAGTCATAGGGACATTAAAGATTTCTAAGGGTGATATCCCTTATATAGAGCCTATCCTTGTAGAAGGAATGTCAAAATAATTTTTGAGTAAAGGGCTATGGAATTCCTTAAAGGCTTTTCTCCACCTATCCAGGCTTTAATTGCTACACTCTTTACTTGGGGGGTTACTGCTTTAGGTTCAGCTGGGGTATTTTTAACGAGAGAGGTTAATAGAAAGCTTCTTGATGGTATGTTGGGTTTTGCTAGTGGAGTTATGATTTCTGCAAGCTTCTGGTCACTACTTTCTCCTGCAATAGAGATGTCTAAAGAATTATATACTTTACATTGGCTTCCAGCTGTTATTGGTTTTCTGCTTGGAGGATTATGCCTCTATATAATCGATAAGATTATTCCCCATCTACATATAAACTTTCCTGAAGAAAGCACAGAGGGTATAAAGACCACCTGGAGGAGAACTACTCTCTTAGTCTTAGCTGTAACATTACACAATATACCAGAAGGGTTAGCTGTTGGCGTTGCTTTTGGTGCCTCCGCTATAAAACTTTCATCGGCCTCTCTTGCATCTGCTGTAACTTTGGCTATTGGCATTGGATTACAAAATTTTCCAGAGGGATTAGCAGTATCTATGCCATTAAGAAGGGAGGGCTTATCTACATTTAAGAGCTTCTGGTATGGACAACTTTCTGGAATAGTTGAACCTATCGCTGGAGTTATAGGTGCATGGGCAGTCCTTATTGCTAGACCTTTACTCCCTTATGCATTGGCATTTGCAGCAGGAGCTATGATATATGTTGTGGTGGAAGAACTCATACCTGAGGCTCAGAAATCAGGGGAGACAGATTTCCCTACAATTGGAGCTATGATGGGATTTGCAATTATGATGCTTCTTGATGTTGCTTTAGGGTAGATTGATGATTATAATAATTAACTAAGAGATTTTATTGAGATAAAGGAGAGAGATTATGAAATTACATAGAATTATAATAATTTTTTTATTCATCTTTTTATTACCTCAGAACCTTTTTGCTTGGAATATTCATGGTGAGATGACTAGAATTGTTTTAGATTCTTTGCCATGGATAAATAGATATAAAGATATAACAATCACTGAATATAATTATAACGATAACTCTATATATAACCAAAACTATAAGATCCCTTATCTTGAAGGAGCTGTTGGAGATAAAACAATAGCTAAGACAATTCTTTCTATATATACGGATGAACCCGATTGGGGGATGGATGAAGGATTATCTCTAAATTCTTTGCAAGCTCTAACTGGAGGTAGCCACGGTTGGAGACATCAGTATTTTCTACTCTTTGGGGGATTTTTAAGGTTAGGAGAAGCTCCGGCTAGGGCTGCTCATTTTTATAATATGGCAGCGATAGCGTTTAAAAAGAACGACCTTTATTGGGGGTTTAGATTCTTGGCTAGAGCTCTACATTATCTCCAGGATTTAACTATGCCGTTTCACTCAAATCCTGGTCCAGTTTTTACCCTTCTTAGGAATATACTAGATATAGGTGGTATAACCAATATGGTTTCCAATCATCACTATGCTTTAGAGGACTATCAGGAGTATCAGATCAAAAAGAGAAATCTCTTATATATTAAAGCTTTAAGAAATGCTCGACCGATAAAGGTAAATGATGTATGGAGTTCTGGTTTCTATTTAGCTAATAAATCTAAAGATTATTCAGAGACTCTCTGGAATTTACAGACCAATTTATATGGAGATGATATAAATAGTAAGACTAGATTCAAGATAAATCCTGAGAAGGTTCTTTCTGGAGAGTTGAAGAATGATTATGATAAGATTATTATAGGCTGCTTAATGGATTTTTCTGGTATAACAAAAGGTTTCTTAGAGTATGCAAGAGAATTATTCAAGAGTTCTAATTGAGGCTTTTGGTATAGAATGCGGATATGAAGGTAGAGAGGTTTTAAAGGGTGTAACCATTTCTCTCTTACCCGGAGAGCTTGTGGGTCTATTAGGCCCAAATGGTGCTGGAAAGACTACTCTTATAAAGACATTGAGTAAAGTCTTAAAACCTATAGCTGGAACAATATACATAGAAGGAGAAGATATAAGGGCCTTATCTTTTAAAGAGGTAGCACGAAGGATAGGTGTTGTCCCTCAAGAGACTAATTTAGAATATAAATTTACTGTATATGATGTAGTGATGATGGGCAGAAATCCTTATATTTCTAGGTTTAAAGGGGAGACAAAATTTGATAGAGAAATCGTCTTAGAAGCTATGAAAGCTACAAACACTTTAGAATTTGCCAATAGATTTATAACGGATTTAAGCGGTGGAGAAAGACAGAGGGTTATCTTGGCTAGGGCATTGGCACAGCAACCAAAGGTGCTTCTTTTAGATGAGCCTACTTCTCACTTAGATATATCTTATCAGATAGAGATGCTAAATCTTATAAAAAAGCTAATAAAAGAGAAGAATATGGGAGCTATATCTGCTCTTCATGACCCAAACTTGGCGTCTCAGTTCTGTGATAAGATTATCTTAATGAAGGATGGAAAAATCTATGATTTTGGAGCTCCTAAGGATGTTTTAACTAGCAAGAATTTAAGAGAGGTATTCAATATAGATGTAATAGTAAAGCAGCATCCGGTATATGACAGTATATATATACTACCTTTAGCAAAGACTAATAAGGACTATTTAGATTTTGGTAAAAAGGTACATATAATATGCGGAGGAGGGACAGGGGCAAGGATTCTTTATCTTTTACATGGACAATTTAAACTTTCAGCAGGCGTTATAAATCTGTTAGACAGCGATGCAGATATATGCAATGAGTTAGGGATTGAGACTATCTTCGAGGCTCCATTTTCTCCTATATCGGAAGAAAATTATAGAAAGAACATCTCTACGATAGATGGCTCAGATATTGTTATCATATCTAGTATCCCTTTTGGAAAGGGAAACCTTGCCAATCTTATGGCTTTTGAGTATGCGGTCAATATTGGTAAGATAACCATTATGGTGGATGACCCACCAATAGAGAGTAGAGACTTTACTGATGGTAAAGCTACCTCTGTATGGAATAGACTAAAAGAGCGGTGTATATGTATAAAGAGTAACGAGATAGAAAGATTACCTGAGATCATTTATGAAAGAGTTGGAGCTACTAAGGCGAGAGGTTGAGAGCTGTACAAGGTGTGATCTCTATAAAACTAGAACTAATGTGGTTTTTGGGGATGGAGATCCAAATGCCAAACTTATGTTAGTTGGGGAAGCCCCAGGATTTTATGAAGATAAGAAAGGACTACCATTTGTTGGTTCTGCTGGGAAGTTATTAGATACGCTTCTTAAGGAGATTGGATTGAGTAGAGACAAGGTGTACATAGCTAATGTGCTGAAGTGTAGACCTCCAAATAATAGAGATCCAAATATCGATGAGGTAGAGAAGTGTAGCCCATATCTGTTCGCACAGATTTCATATATATCTCCAAAGGTGATAGTAACTTTGGGAAACCACTCTACTAAACTTTTAGCAGAGACGGACCTTGGTATAACAAAAGTTCACGGAAGGATATTTAAGAAGGGGGATAAAATAGTAATGCCGACATTTCATCCTGCTGCCTGTCTATACCATCCAGAGTGGCTTAGGCTTTTACGGGAGGACTTGGCTAAAATTCCGCTACTTTTATCTGAACATGCTTTGTAATTACTAAATATTTATGGTATAGTTAAGTTGTCAAGAATGAGAAAGAGGTGATTTTTCGATGGATGAGAGATTAAAAGGTCTTATAGAGTTAGCCATCCAAATGGAGAAGGATGGAATTAAATTCTATGAAGAGTTAAGTTCCAAAGTTCCATATGAGCCTGCAAGAAAGATGATCTTATCATTTGCTGATGATGAGAAAAGACATCTAAGGATCTTGAATGAGATCTTTAGTAACATTACATCTATGGATATAGAGAGATATATTGCAGAAAATCCTCCCAAGGAAAAGGTAAAGACAGTCTTTGATGAAGTCCAAGGTAGTATAGATGTAGTGACACTTCAGGATGAGTTATCTTCACTTAAGATTGCGTTGGATATGGAAGAGAGGAGTTATAAATTATACGATGAGGCATTCTCTATAGAAAAGGATGAGAACCTTAAGAAACTTTGGAAGAGACTTGCCGATGAAGAAAGAAAGCACTATGATATATTCTGGAATACTTATGATTTTATATCTAAACCTGAAGAGTGGATATTAAGAGAGGAGAGAGGACTTTTAGATGGAGGTTAAAAATAAATAGAAGGAGGGGTTTATGAGAAAATTTTTGTCTATTTTCCTCTGTTTGACCTTACTGCTAACTATCTTAGCTAATTATTCCCTAGCCAGCCCCATAATCTCTGTAAATATATATCCCCCTAAAAGCGCTCAACCCAATAGTATAAATTATTACCTAAAATCAGGTAGTGATGTCTTGATACTTTTTAGAGTTAGTAATATTCCTGCTCTTGGCTCTATTAATAGTTTCTTTGTAACCATAACACATTCAGGGGATAGCCTTACCTATGAAATATATAACGGAGTAAATAATCCTAGTACCCCTGGTAGCCCTATACAGAGAGGTAATTTATCCTTCCAGACGTCAGTTTTATTTCCGTGGGATTCTGACTTTATAAATGTTTCTTCTAGTCAGAGGACAAAACTTGTATCACCTGTAGGACTTAGGATTGTAAATACAGGCAAAAAAGATACTATCCTCTCTGTAAAAATAGGGGTTAACGAAAGTGTAGGTGGATTAGTTGTAACTTCGAAACCTAGCGGCGCAAATGTGTATATAGATAATAACCTTGTTGGGACAACTCCACTAACTATATCTGGAATTAAGACAGGTTCTCATATTATAAGGATTTCCTATCAAGGCTATGCAGATAGAATAAGGACAATAATTATAAAACCTCATAGGTATGAGTATATAGCTGAGACATTATTGACACCTGCTAATACTGGTTCTTTATATGTAGATTCAAGTCCCCGCGGTGCAAGCATATACCTTGATAATAACTATGAAGGAGAGACTCCTGAAAGGATAGATTTTATACCTGTTGGTAGTCATACTGTTAGATTGTCAAAGGAAGGTTACAGAGACTATGTACAGCAGGTATGGATACAGACAAATCAAACGACAACATTAGTTGTCAATCTTGTTGCTGAGGCAATTAGGTATAGGCTAAATATAAGCTCTAGCCCTTCTGGGGCAAGGGCATATGTGGATGGTATATTAAGAGGAATAACCCCTATATACACCTATGTAACTCCAGGATACCACCAGATAAAGCTGGAGCTAGAAGGTTATCTAGATTATGAAGAGACGGTATATGTAACTAAAGATATGTTCTTGAATATAAACCTCCAAGTAGCAGAAGGTGCCCTAGTGGTATTCTCAGAACCATCAGGTGGAGAAGTCTATATAGATGATAGATACTATGGGAGAACCCCAATAACAATTCAGCGTGTCCCTATAGGAAGAAGAATAGTAACTATAAAGATGCCTGGGTATGCAGATTGGGTGGATGAAGTCTTGATAGAGTCAGGAAAGATATCTCAGGTAAGCGCCACCCTAAAACTAGCAGGAACATTACAAGTTTCTAGCAGTCCTTCTGGAGCAAGGGTATACCTAGATGGAAAAGATATAGGAACCACTCCTCTATCTAATCCTAGTGTACCTGAGGGGACCCATAACCTAAGTATAGAACTCTTTGGATATAAGTCCTGGCAAGGTATAGTAGAAATAGTCCCTAAGCAGACAACAAATATATTTGCAAAGCTAGAACCTGCTCCCATAAATATATCTGAGCTTAATGTAAGCCCTCAAGTTTATAAGGTTAAAACACCATTCAAGAAAGACTTATCTATAAACTTTACTATAACTAAGCCAGCTACAGTTAATGTAGAGATAAGAGATATGCAAGATAGAATAATAGCAGTACCTATGTCTGAGTTCAAGGCTTCTATTCCAAAGTTAGAGGTCAAATGGAAGGGGGAAGTTTCTCCTGGAAATTATAAAGTTGTAGTAATCGCCGTAGATGAGACTGGGGATCAAGCATATAGGGAGGCCATATTTAGAGTAGAAGAGGAAAGTGTCCTAAACTGGATACTATATGGAATATTTGGCATATTAATTATTTGGCTATTATCTATTCTTCTGTGAGAGATAGTGATATACATAGAATAATAGAAATACTTAGAGAGTCGGTAAAGAATTGGAAGCAGCCAATTGTAACTCAAATAGCGGAAAGGGAAAGAGACCCTTTCCGCATACTTATTTCTACTATACTCAGTTTAAGGACAAAGGATAATGTTACCGCATCTGCAAGTGAGAGATTATTCTCTCTAGCAAATACGCCAGAAGAAATGTTAAATCTGAGTGAAGATAAGATAGCAAAGGCTATATATCCTGTTGGTTTTTATAGGAATAAAGCTAAGACTATAAAAGAGATAAGTAAAGTGTTGGTTGAAAAGTATAACGGCAAGGTCCCAGATGATTTGGAAGAATTGTTGAAGATTAAGGGTATTGGAAGGAAGACTGCGAATCTAGTGATAACTTTAAGTTATAATAAGCCAGGTATATGTGTAGATACACATGTACATAGGATATCTAATAGACTGGGATATGTTAAGACAAAAACACCTGAAGAGACAGAGTTTGCCCTCAGAGAGAAGTTACCAGTAGAATACTGGATAGAATTTAATGACCTCTTGGTTACTCTAGGGCAGACTATATGTCATCCAGTATCTCCTCGATGTAGTATATGTCCTATAAGAGAATACTGTGATAGAATAGGGGTGAAGCGTTCTAGATGATAAAAGTTGAACCTAAAAGAAAGGGTATTAGGGCTGAAATCAGAGTAAATGGTGATAAGTCTATATCACATAGGGTGGTTATTTTCTCTGCTATGAGTGAAGGGATTAGTGAGATAGAGAACTTTTCCTCAGCCAGAGATTGCTACTCTACTATAAAATGTCTGAGGGATTTGGGAGTAGAAATAGGAGAAGATAAGAAGATAAAAGTAAGAGGGGCTGGTATTAGAGGATTTAAAGAGCCTAGCAATATACTTGATGCAGAAAATTCTGGAACAACTATAAGGTTACTCTCTGGTCTTCTAGCAGGTCAACCATTTTTCTCCGTTATTACCGGAGATGATTCCTTAAGAAAAAGACCAATGGATAGAGTAATCATTCCTCTTTCTCTTATGGGTGCAGAATTCTGGGCTAGAGGAAACAATAGATTTCCGCCGATGGCTATAAAGGGGAGATATCCATTGAATCCTATAGATTATAAGCTTCCTATAGCAAGTGCCCAGATAAAATCTGCTATTATAATAGCAGGACTATTAGCAGAAGGCAAAAGTAGAATAACAGAACCACTGCCATCTAGAGACCATACAGAGAGACTATTACCAGCTTTTGGTGCCAAATTGGAGAAAGAGGGAAACACGGTAATAGTATATGGAACTCAGAAACTCGAGGGACAAAAGGTATATGTCCCTGGTGATTTCTCCTCTGCTAGCTTCTTTATAACAGCAGGGCTTATAGTACCAGACTCTGAGATCACAGTAAGAGATGTCGGACTTAACCCTGGTAGGATAGGGCTATTAGATGTTATAAAAAGGATGGGTGGAGAGGTGTATGTATATTATAAAGAGGAAATCTTAAACGAACCAGTGGGAGATGTAGTTGTTAGAAGCTCCTACCTTAAAGGGACAATAGTATCAAGAGAAGAGATACCAATTCTTATAGACGAGATTCCTCTTATTGCTGTCCTTGGTGCATATGCAGAAGGAGAGACGGTTGTAAGAGGGGCAGAAGAACTTAGAGTGAAAGAGAGCGATAGAATAAGATCTATTGTTACAGAATTTAGAAAATTAGGAGTCAATATAGAAGAACTACCAGATGGCTTTGTTATATACGGTCCATCTATACCCAATGGGGGTACTGTAGAGAGCTATAATGACCATAGGATTGCTATGGCTTTGGCAATAGCAGGTCTCTCAGCGAGGGGACCTATATCGATAGATAATGAGGAGTGTGTCTCTATATCATTTCCCGAGTTTTGGGACATAATAGGTAGATTATAGATATTAATATTCCTATCAATTAGTGATAAAATAGATTTAAGGAAGTATATTTTCTAATGGGGGTTAGTATAAACCTTGTCTAACTCTATTTCTATGATAGAACAGTATAGAAGAATAAAGAAAAAGTATCCTGATGTATTATTACTATTCAGGCTTGGAGACTTCTATGAGCTTTTCCAAGACGATGCATACATAGCAAGTAAAGAGCTCCAGATAGCGCTAACATCTAGAGAGGTATCCAAAAGTAATAGAATACCGATGGCAGGTATCCCCTATCATGCAGTAGAGAACTATATTCCTAAACTTCTAGAAAAGGGGTATAAGATAGCGATATGTGAACAACTAGAAGATCCAAAATTAGCCAAGGGCTTAGTAAAAAGAGATGTAATAAAGATTATTACACCAGGGACAAATTTCATCTCTCTGGATGCAGAGAGTAACAACTACATAGCCTGTGTAGTTAGAGATGAGAAGATAGGTTTTGGGCTTTCCTTTATAGACCTATCTACTGGAGAATTCTACACAAACCAGTTTCCTTTTAAGGATTGGGAAATACTTTTGGAGGGACTTTTAAAGCTCCCTATATCTGAGGTCGTGGTAAAAAGAGGGGAGAATCCATTTGATTTTGTAGAGGAGGAAGTCTTTAGGAAGTGGACTATCTCTGAATTTGACTCCGAATTTTTTGATTATGATCTCTCATATAACAAAATCTTAGAACTTTACAATATCCAAAATCTGACTTCCTTTGGATTAGAAGGCTTAACACTGTCGGTTATTGCTTCAGGGGCATTATTAGCATATCTTGAATATACTCAGAAGAGTATCCCAAGACATATTATGCCGATAAGACTCTACAATCCTGCAAGGTATATGCTTATAGACCATAGGGCGGGAGAAAGTTTAGAATTACTTAGAAACACTATAGACCGTTCAACTAGATTTACCCTATATAGCACTATTAACTATACAGTTACCCCTATGGGAGCTAGACTACTAAAGAATTGGATATCTTATCCGCTTATAGATGTAGGGGCTATAAATGAAAGATTAGACGGAGTAGAAGAATTACTCGATAGTTATCTTGAGACAGAAAAGATAAGAGAATGTCTGAAGAATATAGGAGACTTCGAACGTATAATAGGGAGGCTCTCCTGCGGAATTGGGAATGCTAGAGACTTATTGGCACTTAAGAATTCATTAAGAAACGCAATGAATCTAAAGAAGATATTTGAGCCAAAGAGTAAGATCTTAAGGGATATATGGGAGAGCATACCAGATTTTTCCCCTTTAGTAGATATATTAGAGAGGGCTATAGTAGAAGACCCTCCGGTGACTGTAACTGAAGGTGGAATCATTAGGAATGGGTTTGACTCAGAGATAGACCAGCTTAGAGATATGCTACATAATTCTAACAAGTGGCTCTTACAATTTGAAAATAGAGAAAAGGAAAGAACAGGGATAAAGTCATTAAAGGTTAGTTATAATAAAGTATTTGGATATTATATTGAAGTCACAAAACCGAATTTACATCTTGTCCCAGACGATTATATAAGAAAACAGACGCTGGTAAATGCGGAGAGATTTATTACTGAGGAGCTTAAAAACTTTGAAGAAAAGATCCTAGGTGCAGATGAAAAATTAAAGGCGTTAGAGTATGAAGCATTTATAAAATTAAGGGATACTGCTGGTAAATGGATAAAGGAGATACAGAGGACTGCTAGTAGTGTAGCAATACTAGATGTATTACAAAGTTTTGCCTATGCCTCAAGGATAAATAATTATGTTAGACCTATATTAGGGGATGATTTTAGAATAGAGATAAAGGGTGGTAGACATCCTATTTTGGAAAAATCCTTGGAGCATACATTTATCCCTAATGATACATATCTAGACAGAGATGACTATCAAGTTATCCTTATAACAGGTCCTAATATGGCTGGAAAATCTACATATATGAGACAAGTAGGACTTATAGTTATTATGGCTCAGATAGGCTGTTTTGTTCCTGCCAAAGAAGCACATATAGGCATAGTAGATAAGATATTTGCAAGAATAGGAGCTCAGGATTATCTTAGTTTACATCAGAGTACGTTTATGGTTGAGATGGAAGAGACTGCAAGGATAATTAATAACATAACGCCTAGAAGTCTCCTTATATTTGATGAGGTAGGAAGAGGAACGAGTACATATGATGGGATGAGTTTGGCATGGGCACTTGTGGAGTATCTTGCAAATCATAATGACAGACCTAGGACACTCTTTGCGACTCACTATCACGAACTCACAGCACTAGAAGAACAATTAAGAGGTGTAAAAAATTATACGGTAGCAGTTGAAGAGAAAGAAGATTATGTGACCTTCCTCTACAGAGTTAAAAGAGGGTCTGCTGATAAGAGTTATGGGATATATGTGGCTAAGTTAGCAGGGCTTCCCCAGACTGTTATCTCTAGGGCAGAGGAGATCCTAAAGATGTTAGAAAGTTCTGAGGAAAAGAAATCTCCCCCTAAGAGAAAGATTATACAGCCACCACTCTTTGCCATAGTAGAACATCCTATTATTGAGGAACTAAGGGACATAGATGTAGATATTCTATCTCCTCTAGATGCCTTACTCAAGATCTCAGAATGGGCAAAGAGAGTAAAGGAGGAATCAAGTGGGAAGGGTAAGAAGACTTCCTCAAAACGTCATTCAGCATATAGCAGCTGGAGAAGTGGTTGAGAGACCTGCCTCAGTAGTAAAAGAACTTATCGAGAACTCTATAGATGCAGGTGCTAAGCATATATATGTAAATATCGTGGCTGGTGGGAAAAAGAAGATAGAAGTAAGAGATGATGGATCTGGTATAGAGCTAGACGATGTACCAATAGTTTTTGAAAGATATACTACAAGTAAGATAGAAGATGTTGATGACCTTTACAGTGTATCTACATTAGGTTTTAGAGGCGAGGCATTATCGAGTATAGCTTTGGTCTCTAAGGTAACATTAGAGACAAGCACAGGGGAAGATGGAATGAGGTATGTGATAGAGGGAGGAAAAGAGAAGAGTTCAGAATTGATTGGTTTACCAAAGGGGACTCGGATATCTGTTGAAAATCTCTTCTATAATCTCCCTGCAAGGAGAAAATTCTTAAAAAGTGATATTTATGAGAGAAATTTGGCTATAGATTGGGTAAGAAGGTATGCGCTTATATATCCAGATATTTCATTTATAGTTGAAGCCGATGGCGAAAATGTATTTGTTACACCAGGTAGTGGAGATCTGAGAGAGGTAGCAGAAGTTATATTTGAGAAACCTCTCGATCCAGTCTATCTGGACCTTTCTAAGTCCCCTATAGGAATAAAGGGACTCTTAGATAGGGGAAGGCTATATCCAGACAGGAAGAGAGAAATCTTATCTATAAATGGAAGAATCGTTAAGTCCCACATACTACAAAAGGTGGTAGAGGATGTAGTATCTAAGGTCGTTGGGGATAAAGGTTTTCCTTTTATAATAATGGATTTAAAGCTTCCAGCAAACTTTATAGATGTAAATATACATCCAGCAAAATTAGAGATAAAGATATTAGAAGAGAGTAGAGTCTACGGTGAGGTATATAATGCCATACATAATACATTGGTAGAAAGAAAAGCTTCTTATATCGAACCTAAGACTGAAGAGTTTATACCTTCTACAATAAAAGAGGAAGAAGAGGTATCTTCTTACGAACAAAAGGTCCTGATATCTGAAGTTTCTGAAAAAGATGAAGATATATTCCCGCTTGAGCCCTTAGGTCAATACTTAAACGCTTTTATAGTCTGTACCTCTAGTAAGGGTATATATCTAATAGACCAGCATGTCGCACACGAGAGGGTCCTATTTGATTCCTTCGGGGAGATTAGAAGCTTGCCCCAATTTCTTTTAGAACCAAAGTATGTTGAAATATACAATGTCCCTTATGAGATTCTAGAAATCGTAGTAAATAATCTTAATCAGATTGGATTCGAGTGTGATATAGGAGGCCCAGATATTATAGTTATAAGAGCTATCCCATCTTTCTTAAAATATGTTGATATAGATACAGCTTTAAATGATTATCTAGAGAGTAAAGATTTAGATATAAACAATCTGAAGAGAGAGATTGCCTGCAAGAGTGCAGTAAAGTTAGGGGATAGGCTTTCTATAGAAGAAATGAAAGAGCTCTTAGAGAAACTGTCTAAAGTAAAGAACTATAGGTTCTGTCCTCACGGCAGGCCTATAATAGTAGAACTTATTGATCGTGATTCTGCTTTTAGAAAATTCGGTAGATAAGGAGGATAAATATGGGTATAAAATATGCAGTTATAACTCCTCATCCTCCTCTTATTATACCTGATATAGGAAGGAGGTATCTAGAGGAGGTATCTTCAACGGTTGAGGCAATGGTCACCCTAGGTAAAAAGATGAAAGAGATTTCTCCGGAGACTTTTATAGTTGTATCTCCTCATTGTGAGTTATTTCTAAGATACTTTGGTATTGTTACTCAAGAGAGGATAGAAGGTGATTTTAGAGAATTTGGAACTCCCTGGGTGAGATTTGAATTTGATATAGATATAAATTTGACTAAAAAGATTATAGGTGCTGCTAGAGAATCAGACTTACCGGTTAAGGAGATAACTAATATACGCCTAGACCATGGAACTATGGTGCCACTTTACTATCTAACTAAAGAGCTAGATTATAAACCTGAATTAGTTCTAATTTCCTTTTCTCTTTTACCATTAGAAAGGATATATTCCTTCGGGAAGGTTATAAATAATGTGACTGAGAGGAATGTTGTATTTGTAGCAAGTGGTGATATGTCACACAGATTACTCCCAGGATCTCCAAATGGATATGACCCAATGGGCAAGATATTTGATCAGGCGGTAGTAGAGATTGTGAAAAGTGGAGATCTTAAAGGATTCCTGAATTTGGACCCGGAATTGATAGAGAGAGCAGGAGAGTGTGGACTTAGATCACTAGTAATGCTTGCAGGTGTGATGGATGAGAGAAAGGTTAGGACCAAGGTTTTATCATATGAAGGTCCATTTGGTGTTGGGTATCTAGTTGGAGAAGTCATCTCAGTGGATTCAGAAGACTTAGAATCTTACATATTGAATCTAGCAAAAGAGGCGGTAGAAACTTATGTAAAGGAGAGAAGGGTGATTACTCCACGAAATATTCCTGATGAATTAAAGAGGAAGGCAGGGGTATTTGTTACAATAAAGAAGCATGGAGAATTGAGGGGATGTATAGGAACTATACAAGGGACTCAGCCTAATATAGCATATGAGATAGTCCAGAATGCTATCAGTTCTGCTACACAAGACCCTCGATTTCCACCGGTAAGGGAAGAGGAATTGTCAGAGCTTGAGTACTCAGTAGATGTGCTAAATCCTCCAGAAAGAATAACCGATATCTCACAACTCGACCCAAAGGTCTACGGGGTAATAGTAGAAAGAGGATGGCAGAGAGGGTTATTACTTCCAGACTTAGAAGGTGTTGATACCGTAGAAGAACAGCTAAGGATAGCAGCGTTAAAGGCAGGGTTATCTTTAGACGAGGTTGAAAATATCTACAGGTTTACAGTAACTAGGTATGGAAAAAAGTAAACTTTAAAGAGACGTGCTTATTAGTGGAAGAACAGGGATACATCTTTAAATCTTGAAGCTTCTAAACTAAATTAGATACTGACTTTTCTGGGGTTTATATATTAGTTATTTAGAGCCTTCGAAATATTAAGGTGGAAAACTGCATTGTATAGCTTCTAGGAGGATATTTGCCGTATACTCTATTATCTATAAGATTTTGCATCTGGTTTACTAGTTCTTTCTCTTTACAGAACCAGTTTAGAGGTATTTCAAATACCCATGCCCAATCCGATGGGTAATCTGGAAGACGAATCTCCTTGGATTGGATAATAAATCTATATTTAGAATGCCATCTTGTAGGATTAATTAGAAAGTCTATGAAATGCTTGCAGGCTAACTCTATATTTCCCCCAAATATAGAGGAAAGCTCTCTTAGACTATAGACCCCATGATTCTCTGCTATCCATATACTCTGCACTAAAGCCTCTAGGTTCATAAGTGTATAAGAACTAGCCCTATCTCTTCTTATGAGCTCAAAAGGCATTGAACCATCTCTAGCTATTTGGATTCTTAATGCATATCTAAGTGCTTTTAAGCCTTCACAGAATATATTAGTATCTTCAAGTGCTCTCCCTGCAGTAAGAAGGAATAGTGCTTTCCAGCTTAGGTGATTATTGGGTATAAATGGTTCGTATTTACATATATATTCTGCAAAGGGCCTAAGCCATTTCCTAAACTTTATTTCATTCTCTTTTGAGATAATAGACATCCCTTGGAGTATATCGAAAGCCATTATGAATTTAGGAAAATGGTAAGATATCACAATGGGTGTATCGCCCTTCTTTTCTCCAGTAAATATATTCCAGATATCCCCACCATCTTCTGGTCTTGTGCAATTTTTTACCCAGGCAAGTAAAAACTCGAGGCTTTTATCTGCGTATTTTTTATCATTTGAAAAGGCATAAGCAAGGGCTAATGTATATGCTGAAAGCGCATCTGTTCCAATCTGCCTAGAGTACATCTGTTGGATAGGCCTTTTTTTAGAATAAAAGAGAGGGATCCTTACTTCACCTTTAATAGGATTTGGCTCTATATAAAGTAGTGCATCTGCCTCATTTATCAGTTCATTGTAGGCTGCTATGGTTATTTGATTATGTCTAGATATAGCTAATTTTACCTCTTCTATCCGCTTTCTAGTCAGTAATAGATTAGGTCCGGGAGACTTAATAAAAGTTGAAATACTAGAGGTTGTAGTCCAACTACTAGCTTTGTAAGGGATGTGAAAGAATAACAAGATTACTAGAAAGAGGATGCCAATCTTTCGAAAAGATGTCTTCTCTTCTATCCTATTACTAATTTTATAGCACTCCATATGGTAATTATTATAGCTAATTATTTAACCTTTTGGTATGCAATTTACTGCCTAGGCCGAGATTATACTGATCTTTTCTATAAAAGCTACCAATATGAGAATCTAAAATCTTGAATATCTATAAAGATGACCTAATGACTAGCGTCTTTCCTCAAAATTAAATCTTCCTGAAATACATATGATATTATTCATGGTTATACCTCCCAATTTTCTTTTGATATACATAGTCAAGTTTCTCTGCTAGTTTCTCTATCTTTAGAGATAACTCTATGAGGTCTATAGACTTCCTAAGCTCTAGCAACTTACATTTACTGTCTTCTGAGATAGTCCCTATTTCTATGACTCTATTAAACGGTGTATCCATATTATATCTCCTCTTTATTTTACCACCAATCCTCTCCCTTTCGCTTAGTTTCATCGTAGGCATAAACAAATTGTGTCTTAATGCTACTAGTCTTAGAAGTTCTCCTAGTATCTCTTGCTCTTCTTCTGTCTCATATCTCCTCCAACCTGTATATGCCCTTACTGATGTTTGGATGATACATATCTAGAAATCCTCCATAATTCTAAGAGGCTCCTTGTAATTTCCTTAGTATAAACCTTCTTTCTACCTCTTTGGGATATTGGGCTTAAGCTAGGATCAACTATGATTCTAGTCTTACCATTGACATAGAAAGTTTTACCTGCATTTCTAAGTAAACAAGATAAGTATTTTCTGTTCATATGAAGTATCTCAGTTAGTTCATTTAGGATGTTAGTTTTCTGTTTCTTAGAACCTTTACAATAGTTATAAGCGTTATGGATAATTATAGACATTTTCCCTTTCATGGTGTATACTCCTTCTGGAATAGTTGTAACCATCCTGTAGCCTCCTTTTTTAGAATAAATATAACATAAGCTACAGGATGGTTCTTCTT
>JBMFMV010000037.1:0-19479 GCA_049970495.1 bacterium | reverse complement strand
CCTCTTGAGTAACTATATAGTTTGGTTCTCCTTGGGCTTTCCAAAAGGAGAGTACCCTTTCTATCTCCTCATCTGAGACGTAAGCCCCCTGTACTCTTATAGGCTTCATTGCCCATATAGGAGCGTACAACATATCCCCCTTTCCTAATAACTTCTCTGCTCCACTAATATCCAGTATAACACGCGAATCAGCTTGTGAGGATACTGCAAATGCTATCCTTGAAGGAAAGTTAGCCTTTATTAATCCAGTTATAACATCTACAGATGGTCTTTGCGTAGCTATGATAAGATGTATGCCAGTTGCTCTTGCCATCTGGGCCAACCTACAGATGAGTCTTTCTATCTCCTTGGGAGCTACCATCATAAGGTCAGCAAGCTCATCTACAATGACAACAATATAATAAAGGGGAGAGTCTTTGTGCTTCTGATTATAGCCTTGTATATTTCTTACCCCTTCTTTTCTAAATATTTCATATCTATTATCCATCTCTTTAGTGAGTCTCCGAAGTAGCTTTACTGATAAATCAGATTCTGTAATAATGGGCGCCCATAAATGTGGTAAGTCCTCATATTGAGTGAGCTCAACACGTTTAGGGTCTATCATAGATATCCTTAATATAGAAGGGTCTGATTTATAAAGGAGGCTCATTATAAGAGCATTTAGACAGACACTCTTTCCTGAGCCCGTAGTCCCACCAATCAATAGGTGAGGCATTTCTTCTAGACTATCAGCGATGATATTCCCCGCTATATCCTTACCTATACCTAACGTAAGACGCGACTTATTGTTAATAAATTCTTCACTCTCTATTATCTCTCTTATTGTTACTAGTGTTATCTTTTTGTTAGGTACCTCTATCCCAAGGAGAGATTTACCAGGAATTGGAGACTCTATTCTTATCTGAGGAGCGGCCAGAGCTAGGGCAATATCATTAGAGAGTTTTGTAATTGAGCTTACCTTTACCCCTGTAGCTAGGGAAAGTTCATACCTAGTAACAGTTGGCCCAACAACTGCATTTACCACCTTTGCAGAGACTCCAAAACTTTCTAGTGTAGTTTCTAGGAGCTCAGCGTTATGTCCTATGTCATCATTTTTCTGTTTTCTAAGAGGCTCATTTAAAAGAGAAAAAGGCGGCATTTTAAATGAAGTATTAGGAGCTTCTATAGAAGTTACATCTAATTTTTTCTCCTCCTTTTTATGTTTTGATACTTTTTCTTTTACTATTTGATTATCATCTATATTAAATTTTGGGAGACTAACCTCTTTTTTAGGACTAGTATATGTATTCTCTCTAGCTTCTTTCTGGGGAATACTGATCCGTTTAGTTATAAAAAGTACTACTGGAAGAGCAGAAAGCAATGCAAAGGGAATGTCTGAACTAACTATCTTCTTAAGATAAAACCCTAGATCCCCGCCAATGTTAAATAGTATACAGATAGGAAAAGCCCAGAACAAGACCCAGTATAATTTAGGTATTAGAAGGAATAGAACTAAAAAGAAACCCCAATATCCTAAATACTTGAATGGATAAGACAGTATGGGCGGATTCCACAACAGACCTATAAGAATAATAGCAAGTAAAAGTAGAGAAATTATTATTCTAAAGAATACCCTCTTAGCCTTTTTTCTCCTCATACCTCCACCAGAACGGGAATTATTACAGGTCTCCTCCTAGTTCTTTCGTAGATAAACCTTCCAACTATATCTCTTATTATATCATTAGATACAACCGGAGTATTTGAGGTGATTAGTGCACGAAAAGTTTCTAGTTTTAATTCTTCTATAAATGTATCTTCATCTTTATATATGACTCCTCTCATCACCACCTCTGGTATTCCTAAGACCTCCTCTTTTTCTTTATCTACTGTCACTACCATAACTACTATACCTTCCTGCGCCAATCTTTGTCTGTCTCTTAGGACCATTCCCCCTTCACCTAACTCGAGCCCATCTACCATAATCATTCCAGACTGTACATGTCCTACTATTTCTGCCCTGTCTTCTCCTATTTCTAAGATATCTCCATTTTTTAATTTAAATATGTGGTCTTCAGGCAGACCGAGAGAGGCTATGAGTTTAGAATGAGCAACTTGATGCCTCATTTCTCCATGGATAGGCACAAAGTACTCTGGTTTTAACAGGGTATACATAAGTTTCAACTCTTCTATGCTACCATGTCCAGAGACATGAACTCCAGGAGTAGTGGTATAAATTACTTCTGCCCCTTTATAGAAGAGGGCATTTATTGTCCTAGCTACCATCTTTTCATTGCCAGGGACAGGTGTAGCTGCAATCACTACTGTGTCGCCTGGTTCAATAGCTATCGACTTATATTCTTGGAAGGCAAGACGCGTCAAGGCGGACATAGGTTCTCCTTGGGAACCGCTAGTCAGTATTATTAATCTATTTTTTTTGAAGTTAGATAAAGACTGGTCTTTTATCAGAGTATTAGGAGGGATATCTAAGTAACCAAGACGACTTGCAGTATTAACTGTACTATTCATACTCTTTCCTATTACAGCTACAAACCTGTTATACTTATAGGCAATATTAAAGACCTGTTGGATACGATGTATATTACTAGCAAAAGTAGTAATAAAGACTCTTCCTAAAGATTCTTTTACTATAGCATCTAAGGTATCTCCTACGATCCTTTCAGAAGGTGTATATCCAGGTCTTTCTGCATTGGTAGAATCTGATAGTAGGAGTTTTACCCCTTTCTCACCTAAGGAAGCTAGCGTAAAGAAGTCTGTCTGTTTACCGTCTACAGGTGTGTGGTCGAACTTAAAATCCCCACTATGTACCACAACCCCAATGGGAGTATGTATCGCTATTCCGACATTACCAGGAACACTATGGTTTACGTTGAAGAATTCAAAAGATAAGGAGCCAATACCTATCCTGGACCTTTCTTGAATCTCTACCGATTTTACTTCACTATTTAATCCAAAATCTTTTAATCTAGATAACACCATCCCAAGGGTAAGTTTAGTCCCAATTACAGGGGCATTGACGATTTTTAATAAATAGGGTAGAGACCCTACGTGGTCTTCATGACAGTGAGTAAGGATTATTCCTTTTACTCTGCTTTTGTTTGCCTCTATATATGAGATATCAGGAATTACATAGTCAACGCCAGGCATCTCATCGGTAGGAAACATAAGTCCACTATCAATAATAACTGCCACCTCACCATACTCCACTACCAACATATTTTTCCCTATCTCCCCTAGTCCTCCAAGGGGGATAATCCTCAATCTGTTAGACATAAAGTTATATAAGTTCTAGCTGTTTCAGTGCTTCTCTTATTATGCTAATCTCCTTTTCTCCAGCTCTTACTAAAGGTAATCTAGGTGGTCCTATATCAAATCCTACTAATTTCATTGCTTCTTTTAGAGGTATAGGATTTGTCGTGACAAAAAGGGCTTTGAATAGAGGGAATAGTCTCTTGTTTATCTGAATCGCCTTATTTACATCCCCAGAGACAAAACTATTCATCATCTCTTTTATCTCTTTACCAACTATGTGACTTGCTACACTTATAACTCCATATCCTCCCACGCCAAGTAATGGCATAGTGAATGAGTCATCTCCGCTGTATATTACAAAGTCATCCCTATTTATTCCCCTTAGTATCTCTACTGCTTGGTCAGTACTCTGACTTGCCTCTTTTATTGCAACTATATTTTTTACTTCATTAGCAAGCTTAATAACCGTTGCAGGAGAAATATTAACTCCTGTTCTAGAGGGTATATTATAAAGGATAACGGGAAGCTTAGTAGCCTGAGCTATAGCCTTAAAATGGGTGTATAGACCGTCTTGAGGGGGTTTATTATAGTAAGGGGCAACGAGAAGAATCCCATCCACTCCAATCTCTTCAGCGGACTTTGTAAGCTCTACACTCTCTTTAGTATTATAGTTGCCAGTCCCAGCTATTACACTGGCTTTCCCATTTATGGCGTCTTTTACGGCTTTAAATAACTCTAGCTTTTCCTCATGAGAAAGGGTAGGAGATTCTCCTGTAGTTCCAGCAACTAGTACTCCATCAGATCCTTCTGCAACAAGCTTTTCTGCTAATTCACAAGCCCTCTTTAGATCTAGAGAATAATCCTCTTTAAAAGGAGTTGCCATTGCAGTAATAAGCCTTCCAAACATAACTTATATCACCAACCCTCCTGGAAAAAGTAATTTATCCAAACCATACACTAGACCATTAATCTTATTTATGTTCCTTAAGGCATAAATAACTCCTGGCATAAAAGATTCTCTAGAGATAGAGTCGTGTCTTATAGTTAATGTCTGCCCTAGTGCACCAAATATAACCTCTTGATGAGCAACCAAACCAGGTAATCTTACACTGTGTATATTTATTCCCTCTATAGTCTTTCCTCTAGCTTCAGATGAATATAACGCTGGTTTGAACTGCTTCTTTTCTGAAATGGCTTTTGCTGTAGCTATAGATGTTCCAGAAGGCGAATCTGGTTTTCCGTCATGGTGTAACTCTATAATCTCGACATTGTCCATAAATGGGGCTATCAGTTCTGCACATTTGATCATTAAAACAGCCCCTATAGCAAAATTTGGGGCTATGAGAACTCTACCATTATTAGCATCTATAAATCTTTTTAATTCTTCTAAATCTCCTTGAGAGAATCCTGTAGTTCCAACTATCACAGGTATATTATTCTTGACTCCTATTTTTATATCCTCTATAGCTGCCTCTCTTCTGGTAAAGTCAACGATAGCAGAAGGATTAGTGTCTTTTATAAGAGTTTCCAAATTATCTCTTATAATTATCCCAAAAACATTCTCCCCAACACCCCTTACATCTACCCCTCCAACTACCTCCATATCATCTTCTTTAGAAACAGCCTTTATAACTTCTTGCCCCATTCTACCATAAGCACCACATACAATTACCCTAATCATAGTTTTTACCTCCTACCAGTATGGCCAAAACCTCCATCATTCCTCTCTGTACTAGAGAGCTCTTCAACTTCAAAGACTTCTACACGAGTGATAGGACTTATAACTAGCTGAGCAATCCTGTCTCCGATATTTACCTTAAATGGTTCATCCCCAAGATTCATAAGTATAACCTTTATCTCACCTCTATAATCACTATCTATTGTGCCAGGGCTATTCAATACAAAGACTCCATGATTCTTGGCAAGTCCACTCCTAGACCTCACTTCTCCCTCATACCCGTAAGGAATTTCGACTGCTATACCAGTAGATATAACTTCCCATTTCCCCGGGAGAATAATCTTTTCCTCTGCGGAATAGAGATCCATTCCTGAAGAGCCTTTTGTCATATAAGTAGGGATAATACTATTAGAATTTAATCGTTTAAGTAAGACCTTAACACACTCCACAATCTATCCCCTACCTTTCTACCCTCTTTCCCTAGGACTGCTATTCCTAGAGAGGTATTAAACAGCCTACAAGAAGTTTCTTGGATATCCTTTGGTGTAATATCCTGAATCTTAGCCAGTATCTCCTCTATAGGGACAATTCTCCCATATGAGTAAAAGGATTTAGCTATGTACTCCATTCTGCCAAATGTGCCTTCAGTTCCTAGTATTATCCCTGATGAAAGATGAGCTTTTGCCCTTTCTAACTCATCATTACTTATAAGGTTATTACAGAGTGCTCTATACTCTTCTAATATAATCCTAAGGACTTCCTCATCTGAGTTGCTTCCAGTACCAACGTATGAGGCGAAGGCTCCTGTATCTTTAAAGGAGAGTAGATAGGAATATAGAGAGTAAGCTAAACCTCTTTCTTCTCTTATCTTTTGAAAGAGTCTAGCTCCCATACTATTTGACAGAATAACTGTCAATGCACTTGCAGGATAGAGATACGGTTCACTGTAGGATACTCCAGGCCCTACAAGAATTATATGGGTGATCTCTGTATCTTCATCCTCACTAACAAGAATTGGGTCTAATGAGGGTGTAGAAGAATTTCTGGTATTTACCGCCTCTCTTTTGATAAGAGGATACTGAGAGATTACCTCTTTTACATCTCTTTCATCTATATCTCCAGCTATGGCTATGAGGAGTTTGTCAGATGTGTAATTTTCTTTCCAAAATAGGCTGAGTTTATCTGGATCAGCATTGACTAAGTCATCTATCTTACCAAGTGGAGAGTAGGTTAACGGATGATCCCCCCATATAGCTCTAAGACCCATATCATGAATCTTCTGTTCAGGATTATCCATATACGACTTAAACTCCTCAATCACAATCCTTTTCTCTTTTTCTACATCCTTCTCCCTAAAAGCTGGATAACTTAACATCTGAGCCAATAGATCAATAGCAGATAGAGCATATTTCTTTAAGACCTTTACGTAAAAACATGTACTATCTCTTTCAGTGAAAGCATTAGCCTCTGTACCTAGCTTATCAAAAGCTAATGCCAGAGCTTTTGCATCTTTATCTTCAGTTCCCTGAAATATCAAATGCTCTATAAGATGGGAATAACCCTTCTCTCCGTCCCTCTCTATCCGTGAACCGGTAAAATACCAAAAGCCTATACTTACCGATTTAGCTTCTTGGACCCTATCTAGCAGGATTACTTCCGACGTTGATCTATAACCCTCCTAGCCTCTTCTTTTTCGGCTGGTACTAATCCCTTTCTAGTAAGACTTATTCTTCCTAAGTTATCTATTTCATAGACCTTGACTAAGACACTATCTCCAGGCTTAAAGACCTTATTTATAGGTCCTTTTAATCTCTCCATCTGAGAGATATGTAATAATCCTTCTTTACCGGGTAGAATCTCTACAAAGATACCATAATCAGTGACCCTAGTAACTTTACCTTCATAAATTTGTCCTGCCTCTACCTCTCTAGCTATTTCCTCTATCTTGCTTTTAGCTATCTTACCAGAGCTCTCGTCTGAAGAATAAATATATATCCTTCCATCCTGCTCTATATCTATTTTTACATCTGTTTCCTCGATTATCTTCTTTATAACCTTTCCTCCTGGACCTATAATGTCACCAATCTTATCTGGAGATACAGTTAGAGTAAATATTCTTGGAGCATAGGGGGAAAGGGTTATTCTTGGTGCAGGGATTGTCTCTAAGATCTTATCTATTATAATTTCTCTTGCCTCTCTAGCTTGCTGTAAAGCTTTTTCGAGCATATATATAGGAATCCCATTAATTCTCTTTGTATCAAGCTGAACAGCAGTAATACCTTTTTTAGTTCCAGCTACTTTAAAATCCATTTCTCCGTACGCGTCTTCTAGCCCTTGGATATCAGTAAGAGTAACCCATTCATCATCATTTCTAGATACAAGCCCAATTGCTATACCAGCTACTGGAGCCTTTATAGGAACACCAGCATCCATAAGTGCTAAAGTACTTCCACATGTACTTGCCATTGAAGTGGAACCATTGGACTCTAAGACATCTGAGACCACTCTAATTGTGTAAGGAAAATCCTCTTCGCTAGGAATGACAGGGATTAAAGCTTTTTCTGCTAGAGCACCATGACCTATCTCTCTTCTTCCCGGACCTCTGAGTGGTCTTATTTCCCCCACAGAGTAGGGAGGGAAGTTATAGTGATGCATATATCTTTTACTCTCTTCTATACCTAGGTCATCTATTATCTGTTCTTCTCCTTTAGAACCAAGAGTTACTACTGTTAATACCTGTGTCTCTCCTCTAGTAAATATAGCACTACCATGAGTTCTAGGGAGAAGTCCTACCTCGCACGAAATAGGCCTGAGCTGATTAAATGATCTCCCATCAGCCCTACTACGTTCATCAAGGACAATACGTTCTAATATATCTCTCTCCATAGCCTTAAAGATCATCTTGACCATGACAGGATTAGACTCAAGCTTTTCCTTAAGAGTTATTCCCTCTTCCCCCATCTCTAGAAGTGCTTTTTCTATAAGTTCAGAAGGCTCTTTAGACATTCTAGCTTCTCTTTCCTTTTTGACTTTTATCCTAAGTATCTCATTAATCCTATCATAGGTTGTTCTTCTTATAAAGTCTACTAACTCTGGGTCTGGTTGGATGATAGTGTAGCTATTAGATGTTGTAATCTCTTGTTTCGCCATATTAATAAACTCTTCTTGGAGAGAGATATTCTCTCTAATATAATCCATAGCACAGTATAAGGCTTCTACATACTTGTCTTCTGGGATTTCATTTGCCTGTGTCTCTATCATAACTATATTATCCCTTGTCCCAACAACTAATAAGTCTAGGTCACTCTTTTCTAACTGAGATAGGAAGGGGTTAAAGACAAATTTTCCGTCTATTAAGCCAACTTTGACTGCACCTATAGGCCCGTTAAATGGGGCCCCTGTAAGACAGAGTGCAGAAGATGCTCCCCAAAGGCCTAATAACTCTGGCGGATTCTCCTGGTCGGTAGAAAGTGTAGTAATAATAATCTGAACACTATGAAAGAAACCTTCCGGGAAGAGAGGTCTTATTGGTCTATCCACTATTCTTGCATTCAAAATAGCTCTTTCAGAAGGTCTTCCCTCCCTCTTAATGAATCCACCTGGAATTTTACCAGCAGCATAAAATCTGTCTTCAAAGTCTACCGTTAAAGGTAGAAAATCTGCCTCTTCTTCTGGCTCATCAGATATAACTACAGTGACCAAGACAACACTATCTCCGTAGCCTACTAATACAGAAGAAGTAGCCTGTTTGGCTAATCTTCCTGTTTCTAAAAATAATTTTCTCCCTAAAAATTCCCTTTCTAGTCTTACCATAGTCTTTACGCTCTAAGTCCCAACTCCTTCACTAGCTCTTGATATTTGTCTATATTCTTTCTACGGAGATACTCTAAGAGTCTCCTCCTATGACCTACCATCATAAGAAGTCCACGTCTCGAATGAAAATCCTTCTTGTGGACCTTTAGATGCTCAGTCAACCTATTTATTCTTTCTGATAAAAGTGCTATCTGTACTTCTATAGAGCCTGTATCCTTTTCATGTAGCTGGTATTTACTAATAACTTCTAATTTTTCCTCTTTGCTAAGGCTCAAATCTATATTCACCTCCGTATGGTAGTCTTTTTATTTTTCATTTTAACATAAAAATACCTAATATACAAAATTTTGATGTCTATAGCCTCAAAACTTAAGAGTATATTCTTTAATCTAGAAAGAATATCCCGTCTATTGGTTCTAAGAGTTTCAGTCTAAATCCAAATTCCCTTCCACTATAGGGTTTAGGAAAGTCAAATGATACTTTGACTAGTATCTTATTTATACCCTTTTTAAGTGGTATATTAATCTCATCTTCATACACGATACCATCACCCTTATATGCAAAGATTCCATTTACCATTATCTCCAGTCTTCCTTCTCCGTAGAGAGAGCATCTTATATTTTTATCTTTATCTGAATAGATCTCTGTTTTAGCATAGGAAGTTCCTTTAGTAATGCCTTCACCCAATATATCCCTAGAGAATTTTAAAAGATCAAGATAGCCAAATGGCTCAACTGTGTATTTAATTCCTGAAGTCCATCTCCAGGTTTTATCCCCTATTAAGTATTCTATCTTCTCTGGGTCTTCTTCTATATCTTTTATCTCACTATCAAATGGTCCTATAACCTTCCAAGATGTTATGTTGCCTTCTCTAAGATTTACTTTAAATGTCTTTTCTTCAACCTCACCTTTTGTCTCAATCTTAGCCTTTATAGTGATATCTTCGTATGGAAATATTGATATCCCTATTGGAGAAAGAACTAATTCCTTTTGGACTATATCTCCCGGATTTAATGCTAGTTTCCCTTCAGGATAAAAGAGATTGGCATGACCGGTTGGTAAATCTGAAGATACTACTGACCATCCTTTAGGTTTATCTATTTCAAAATAAATATTTCTTGCAGGTGCAGAATTACCATTTACTATTAAGATGTTAATCTTTATAATTCCGTCCTGTCCCTTATCTAGTCCATCTATAAAGACCTCCAATTTATCCTCTTCTAAGATTGGTGCTTCAGTTTTTTCTATCACTATATTTACAGTATCTCCAAAGTGATAACCTATGCCCTTTATCTTTAATGTGTTATCTTTATTTTCGAAATCTACCAGTTTATCTTTTACCTTTACGTTTTTCCCATTTATCCCGTAGACGTATAGATTAAGTATCTTATCCCTTTCAAAACCAGGGAATTCTTTGCCATAACTAGAAATAACTATCTTTATCTGGTTTTCTGTCTCATAGGCGGAGATTTTAGTCTTTACAAAACTACCATCCTCATAACTGTATGTAGCTCCATCATCTTCATAGATTTCAAATTCTCCATTTATAGGGGTATAAATGTTGATATCTAATTCTTTTAGTGGCTTTTCATCGGCATACATAACATCTTGAGTGTTCATAGGAATTATGGAGGAATTCCTTACAAATAGAGGGATTCGGTCTATTGGTACTGGTGTCTTAAGAAATCTCTTACCTCTATATCTTTTCCCAGTCCAAAAATCATACCAATAACCTTCAGGTAGATAGGTTTCCTTTATTCTAGCATTTCTCTCTATCACAGGGGATACTAATATATCTCCAAACATAAATTGATATTTACTCTCATAAGCATTTTTATCATCTGGATAATCAACTACCATAGCCCTCATCATCTGCTTGCCTGTAGATACATTATAAGCTAGGCTGTAGATATATGGCATAAGTCTATACCTAAGCCTAATAAACTTCTTGAGTATCTCTTCTGTGTCTTTACCAAACGACCATGGTTCATTTTCCGGTCTAGTTCCATGAGTCCTAAATATTGGACAAAATGTCCCCCACTGAAACCATCTTGTGTATAACTCAGAGGTAAATTCTGGATGGAAGAAAAATCCACCAATGTCTGTACACCAATAAGGCATGCCGGTTAAAGTTACATCTTGCCCTATGACGACCTGGTCTTTTAAGACTTCCCAACTGGAGTTTATGTCTCCAGACCACATTGCAGTACCATATTTATGTATTCCGCACCAAAATGTCCTAGCTAGAGAAAAGCTCCTTGTTCCAAATGTTTCTCTCTGATTTTCATATAATCCCCTTGTCCAGAGTAATGTGTAGATGTTATGAACTTTTTCTCTAGGTCCAAGATAACTCATTGTTCCAGGCTTATGCTCTTCTATCTCCCCCATATCTGTCCAATAGCCTCTAATACCAGTTTGATAAAGCTTCTTTATCTCTTCCCACCAACCTTTTCTAGCTTCCGGGTTTGAATGGTCAAATGTTGGTCTAGCATCAGGAGGAACAATATTTAAATATCCCTTTTCTTTAAAGATCTCATACTTTAAAGATTTTCTATCTATAAATGGATGTTGTGCCTGCATAATCTTGAATCCAAGTTTTGTCAGCTCCTCAAATGTTCTTTCTGGATGTGGCCAGTAGTCCCTGTTCCACTCTAAATCTCCAAATTCCTTAAACCATAGCCAATCTATAACCAGTACATCTCCAGGAATTCCTCTTTCTCTAAACTTTTTACCTAATCTAAGTAGTTCCTCTTCACTTCTGTACCTATTCTTACACTGTATGAATCCATAAGCCCATCTAGGGAGTAATCTAGGAATCCCTGTAATCTCATAGTAATTTCTTATTATCTTGTTGAAGTCTTCTCCTAAGATTATGTAAAAATCCGCTATCTTAGAACCGTATAATAGAACTACAAGCTTATTGGGATTTCCCTCTCCACTTGGTAAATCCCAATTCCAAGGAGACGGAGCCCATTCATTGCCAGTATTCTTGTCAGGTACTTTATCTCCACCTATATTAAATCTTACAGGCCAGCTAGTATCCAAGAAAAGTCCATAGTTCTCTGAGGATAATAAGAAGGGAACAGAGTCATTTCCACTTCTTCTGAATCCATTCCACTGATGCCAGCATCTACGTTCCTTCCCTCTCTGGTTAAGATCTGCCATATGGTCTTGCCCTAAACCGTAGATTCTTTCTTCGGATGTTAGGTTAAATCTAAAGATTGTTTCTTCGCTTCTCTTATCTATAAATACGGTATCATCTGTAGAAAATCTCTCTTTCCCTTCTTTATAAACCTTAAAGGAGAGTGGATTAAGAGTTATAGACACCTCAGTAGAATCTAAAGAGATCTTAAGCTTATTCTCAGAGATATTAGAGATTTTGATTTTACTTGGAGTTTTTTCCTCAGCCACCTTGAATTCATTAGACTCATCTATTCCTTCCTCTAAGACTTTGAGTCTAATAATCTCTCCTCCAATAAGGGAAAATGTAATAATCTTTCCGTCCCCCTCTAATATAAGGGTGCTATCTGTTATACTATTTACTCTATACATCAAATCACTCCCTTCCCTTTATATGGTCCAGGACTTTTCATCTTTTCTGTAGCTATCTCCGCCGTCTTTTTCAAAGCGGATTTATAACCAAGGTATCTGTGAATAAGATAACCTGCCATACAGGTATCTCCTCTCCCTGTCCTTCCCTCTAGTGTCCATCCTCCAAACTTTTCCTCAAAGACTTTTCCTTGAACCCAAAGGATAATCCCTTCTCTATAGGTGAGGAGTATCTCCTTTGGTCCCCATTCGGAAATCTTTTCTATAGCTTTATAGCAGTCTTTTATACCCGTTAAAATTTCAGACTCTCGAGAGTCTACTTTAAATACATCTATAAGTGGAAGATACCTCTCTTTGTATTCCCAATCCTTATATACCATATTCCCCTCAATATCTACATCTCTTAAAAAGCCCTGGGCATCTAGTCCAAGAGTATCTGTCTTTTTACGTAACTTTTCTATAAAAGTTTCTGAAATTTCCCCATGCCATAAACCAGATATATGAATAATATCAGCCTCTTCTATCTCATCGATATCCTTTTCTGTGAATGGTTCAGCCTTTTCAATTATTTTAGATACCCTATCGTCGGGATTATCCGTCGGATAGATATTTTGGATAGTTGTGGTAGTATTTGAAGGAAAATATATAACTTCTATACCATAATCTTTCATATCATTGAAGAGTTCTCTATCGTCTTTAGCTAGTTTTGTATATACTAGAGTTTCTGCTAGAAAAGATTTTGCCACAAAGGCTCCGTAGTAAACCCCTCCTCCAGGAATTATTTGTTCTTTAGACTTTAATATATTTATATCCTTGGAGACATGTCCTATAAAAACTATCTTCAATGGTAACCTCCTAAAATTTACTTTTTAATAATTTCTTTAAGAATTATAGATACAGCTTTTAATAGACCGAATTTTTCAATATCTGAGGAGCCAACGACTTTTTCCTTTAGAGTAGATATCTCTGTACCCAATTCTGTAAGTAAGGAATCCCAATCTATTAACAAACTAGGCCTTACCTCTGATATCTCCTTCCTTAGAAGGTCTATACTTTGTCCTTTTATAGGAATCAGGGTTTGATGTCCTTTAAGTCTAAGTAATTGAGAAAGTATTTGAGAAGAATTTGATTCACCATGAGTTATTATAAACATAGGATTATTCTGAAATCCATCTGCCCATCTTAGTAAATCTCTTTGATCAGCGTGTGAAGAAAATCCATTAATGGTGTGGACTTTAGCCCTTACTGCTATCTCTTCCCCCATTACATTAATACTTCTTACGCCATCTACTATTCTTCTTCCTAATGTTCCTTGGGCTTGATACCCTACAAAGATCATATGAGTACTGTCTTTCCATATACTATGCTTTATGTGGTGGAGTATTCTTCCACCAGTACACATGCCACTCCCAGCTATAATTATCCCCATATCTAGGCTATTTATCCCTTTTGATTCCTCAACAGATGATAGATATTTTAAATTCTCTATATCAAAAGGGTCTTGAGAGTTTAAATAATATCTCTGCAGTTCGCTCGAAAGAAGGCTATTATATTTTCTATAGACTTGAGTAACTTTCTTTCCCATTGGACTATCAAAGTATATGGGTATCTTCTTTGGAAGGATATGTTTTTCTTCTAAAAGTTTTATCTCATATATTATTCTCTGTGCCCTATCTACTACAAACGAAGGAATAAGTACTTTACCATTTTCAGATATTGCACTCTGTATAGCTTGAGTGAATTCCTCTCTAGTTTCCTCTAAAGATTTGTGAAGCCTATCTCCATAAGTAGATTCTATAATTACATAGTCTGCCTGTTCTATTATAGCCGGAGTTCCCTCCATAACCCCTTCCCATTGTCCAATGTCTCCAGAAAAGACTATTTTAGTATCCTTATTCCATACCTCTATAGATGCTGAACCTAAGATATGAGAAGAGTCTCTAAATCTGAATCTTATATCTTCTAATGAAACGATTTCGTCGTAAGGAACTGGTTCGAATAATTTGAGAGTAGCTTCAACATCGCTCTCGTCGTATAATACCCTAATAGGAGGTCTACCTGCCCTTTGATTCTTTCTGTTTATTCTTTCTACCTCTTCTTTCATTAGCTTTACCGTATCAAACCATAAGATCTCACAGAGTTCTATAGTTGGTAAAGTAGCAAAAATCTTACCGTTGAAACCCTCTTTAACTAATTTAGGAATCCTCCCAGAATGATCTAGATGAGCATGTGTCAAGAGTACAGCCTTTATAGAGGATGGAGAAAAGTCAAATTGAGCCTCATTTTTCCCTTCATTTTCTCCTTGGAATATTCCACAGTCAACAAGATACTTATTATTCTCTGTCTCTAATAGATAATTAGAGCCAGTTACCTCTCCTGCTGCACCTAGAAATGTAATTAACATTCTAAACCTCCTCGTATAAAGCCCATAACTATTCTATTATACCACTTTTTTCAAATTAAATCTTGATAGTAGCTGTTGTAAATCTGGTTGATAAAATTTTAAAGACCTCTAGAGATGATGTTTCAAAAGTCTTCATAATTTTTAATGTTTCTATAGACCCATCAACACTTTGTAGACACTTACAAGTTCTTGGCAGGGATATTAGAAACAAACCTAGGAGCTTAATGAAAAATAGGCTTAGAAGTATTAGTAACAGATGACCATTCCCCCTATATAAGTATTTATTCCATAATTTTAATTAGCTCTTAGAATTGATTCTCTTATAGAGTGAAATAAACTCTTTTACTGTCTCGTTAGAAGGGTTTTCTAAGCCGTATCTAACTCTTATATAGATCTCCCTTATCTTAGGTAAGACCTCCTTATTGAAGAAGTCTTTAGATTTTGAATATATATCTAGCGTAGTATCGCTTTCTTTCAGCCCTATCTCTCTTTCTTTACACATTAATAGATACCTTCTATAGTAAATCCTAATCTTTTCTATAGGGTCCTTTGGCCTAAGTCTATCTAAAATTCTCTTTAGAACCCCTGGACCTTCTTCTTTCTTTATAGTGATAAATTCTTTTGTTTCTATATAATCTTCTTCCTTAGGCTTACGCCTAGATTCGTATCTTCTAAAGAGAGTGTATACAATGTAAACTACGATAAGTATTACTACTATACTAAGGATAATTACAAGTATCTGGTTAGTGCTAGAGGTAGCAACCTTCTCCTTTATTGGCTCTTTATTTTCTCCCATTCTTGTCATATTTAGAATCCTACTACTTAGCTCGTCAAACTTTATCTCTGGGAGCTCACGTTTTTCTGGTTTAAAGAATCTGCCTAATAAGTCTATAATCTTATCAAAGATAAAGAAGACAGCAAATACGAACCATGCCAACCCCATTAGAAAACCACTAAGGATATAGGTAAAACCTATAGATATACCTCTCCAAAGAATCAACCTTATTGTTGGTAGACTTAAAAGGAAGGAGATAAAGATTATACCGACCGAATATATTAGATTTACCTTATTCATATCCTTATTTTCACTAGAACTATACTCAATATATCTCAAGGTTCTCAATAGAATAACTGCAGAGACCAGATAGACAACAAAGTAAGGTAAAACTATACTATTATAGATATTAGCCTTATCTGGGAAGGCTAAGGATATGGCTATAGAAACTACAGTAATTGTAACTACTATAGGGAGAACCTTTTCAAACTCTTCTACCACAGAGCCATAAGTCAACCTTTTGATAATTCTAGACAAAAGATACAAAGAGTATAAGCCAACTGTAACTACAAATACTCTGTCTAGGGTGTCTCTTATAATTATAGATGGCAAGAATGGTAAAACCGCTAGAAGAAAGGTGATTATCTTTTTAGAAGATAGCCTATAAATGATAAAAGAACTTAGGACAGCCCATAAATAAAAAATCTCAGTGTAATGAAGATTTCCTATAAAGCTTAGTAAGAATCCAAAGATACCAAATACAAGAGATATATTACTTATTATCTTGAGGTATCGTATATACATACTCGGTTCCTCTATCTGTGTATTTTAGTATACTATCAGATATGAATTCTAGGTTTTCGTCCTTAAGAGAAATAAGTATCACCTCTTCTAGCTCAGATGTGAGGGAGTTTATGGGTTCTATATAAGACTCCAAAACCTTTGGTGTTATTATAATATAGGTTGAACAACTTATATCACGTCTATTTAGTTTCAAAAGTAATTCCTCAAATGTTAAACTTATACTATAAGAGGCTCTCCCAAGACATTCTAAAAGAGATTCTAGGTGAGATATTCCATATGAAGGATAGACTATATTTCTACTTGCAGGTAAACCGTGCATAATAGAATTGGTGGCAAAGCCATAAGGTATCCCTATAGTCTCAAACTTTTCCATAACTCCTCTAGCAATAGAGATACACCTTTCTATATCATCCGGCTTTATATCTACCCAGAATGGTTTATCACATTCCACATTTAGTATGATCATAGCAGTGTTCTCTAGAGTAAAGTCGAACTTCTTTACCATAAGATTTCCTGTTCTTAGAGATGAGGGCCAATGAATAGTCTTTGCCGGTTCAAGCCCAGTATATTCCTTTACCCCTATAATCATTGTAGGGTCATCTATAATCCAACGCTGAACAGATAAATTTCCATTATAGTTCCCATAAGGGATAAGCTCTCTTTCAAGATCTGTACTTTTTGGTAATACTATAATTTCTTGATTGTATCTTATACTCTTTACAAAGGTATTCAGACCCAAAAGGTCTCCACCTATTAAAGAAACATCCTCAAATATGTATCTTCCTCTTTTTTGACATACTGCGGTGTAGATTCTTTTTATACGCTGAAATGGCAGTAGAAACATAGTAATAGTATGGTATAAAAACTCTACAGTCTTAAATTGATCTGCCCTAAATTTATACTCTATACCTGTAGGGAACCTTTCTATAATCTGTAGAAATGTTACTGGGAGTAGTTTTCTATTCTCTACGACGGTAGTAATATGAAAATCTTCTCCTATCTCTAATATCCTTTTAGATATCTCTCTCTGGTATGTAACACCCAAGAGAGTATATTTCTTAGATAGCCTATTAAGTATTATCCCGGTGATTATTAGAAAGAGTAATAGATAAGCCATTTTAAATCTCTTCCACTGGAACCTTTACTGTCTCAAGTACAGAGTTTATGAACGAATATATATTTTTATCTCTGCTTAAACCTTTTAGTATAACACGATGATTTAGGACATAAGGAGCCATCTTCTTAATATCTTCCGGAATTATATAATCTCTCCCGTTTATAGCCGCATAAGCCTGGCTTGCCTTAAAGAGGGCTATAGTTCCTCTAGGACTTACTCCCAATTGGACAATATCGACATTCCTAATTTTTTCTATTATATCTAAAAGATAATCCATAACTTCTTTTGAAATTCTCACATCGTTATAGGCATCTCTAACGTATGCTATCTCTTCAGTAGTTACTACACTTTCTAGGTCTTTGGTAAGATCTTCTTTCTTATTCCTATTTACTATTTCTATCTCTTCTTCTCTGGTAGGATAGCCAATCTTGATTCTCATAAAGAATCTGTCTAATTGGGCTTCAGGAAGAGGAAATGTTCCAAATGATTCTATAGGGTTTTGTGTCGCTAGAACCATAAAAGGTTCAGGAAGTTTTCTCGTTACTCCGTCAACAGTAACCTGTTTTTCCTGCATAGCCTCTAATAGAGCGGATTGAGTTCTTGGGGTCGCTCTATTGATCTCGTCTGCAAGAAGAATATTCGTAAATATAGGTCCAGGTTTAAACTGAAAATCTCCAGTCTTTTGATTGTAGAAATTTATACCAGTTAGGTCTGAAGGCAATAAGTCTGGAGTAAACTGTATCCTTTTGAAATCACATCCTATTGTTTTGGCAAACGCCTTCACTAACATAGTCTTACCTAAACCCGGTACATCCTCAAGAAGAATGTGTCCTCCACAGATAAAAGCTACAGTAACTAGCTCTATGACCTCATCTTTACCTACTATAACTTTTGAAACATTCTTTATAATCTTTTCCTTAAAGTTTATAAACGCCTCTATATTCATTTAGACCTCCTAAGACAAAAAATGACTTCTACCCAAACCTGAGTAGAAGTCATCAACCCCTATATGGGGTTATTAACGGTGGACTTCATCACCTGACTCGATTATATCATATGTAGATCTATAGGTAAAGAGAATGTATATACAAGTCTTTTATAGAGGGAGCAGAGTTTCCCTCTACCCCCTCTATAAATTAGCTTTCTAGGATTTTCATACTCTCTTCGTAATCCATTTCCATCACATAGGGAAGACCAGTTACCCTAGCTGCCTCTTCGGTAAGACATATCAAGTCGCTTCTATCTATATATTCTAAACTAAACTTCCTGGTTCCAGCCATAAATTGCTTTAATCCTGTAGCAAGTCTGTCAAAATAGGCATATACACCTAAAGCTCCTGTTGGTATCTTTTTCCAATCTTCACCGTAAATCTTTTCTAGGTCTGCTACAGCAGAGAAGATTTCTTGTATATCCTCTCCGTATTTCTTATATTCTTGAGGTGTCTTGCCTTCTTTTATCAACTCTCCAATAGTCTTTCCAACCATAGCAGCAGTTAAGGTAGATCTACCCATAGCTACTAGTTTAACGAATGGTGCTCCTAGGGCTAAGCCCTTAAATATATGATCCTCTAGTGTAAATCCACCTGCTATAGCTATTGGTGGGATATATTTACCTTTTTCCTGAAGAACTTTGGCATATTTATAAACTAGAGATTCTAGATAGATGGTCGGAACTCCCCATTCATTCATCATTCTCCAAGGGCTCATACCTGTTCCACCACCAGCTCCATCTACAATAAGAAGGTCAATCTTACCTTCAGATGCACATTTCAATGCTAAGGCTAAATCTCTTGGTCTATAGGCACCAGTCTTTAATGATATGTACTGCGCCCCTTTACTTCTAAGTTCATAAACTCTCTTTAAGAAACCTTCTAAAGAAGCCATTCCTAATCTAGAGTGTCTTTCAAACTCTTTAATGCCACCTTTATTATAGATTTCTTGAATAACTGGATCATCTGGATCTGGGTGAACTATATATCCTCTTTCTTTTAGGGTTTTAGCCCATTCTATAGCCGGGAGTTTTATCTCTCCTCCAATATCCTTTGCTCCTTGTCCCCACTTTATCTCTACAAATCTTACCCCTAAACTATC
>JBMFMV010000036.1:0-19517 GCA_049970495.1 bacterium | reverse complement strand
ATACCTCTTTATATAGAGGGGATAATAAATGAGGCTTTTAATATAGAAGTAACTAGATTTCACTTTATGGATAGATGTATATCTATAGGGCGAGGTTTTAACTATCCTACTGCTATGGAATTCTCTCTAAAGCTCAAAGAGACTTCTTATATATTTGCTGAGGCATTCAGTTCTGCCGACTTTTTACATGGACCTTTGGCTTTGGTTTCATATCAGTTGCCTATTTTTGTGTTCCTTCCCCTAGGGCCAACCAATAGGCATCTTAAAGATGTTATAGATATACTTAGGGAAAAGACAAGTGATATCTTCATATTTAGTCTCGAGGAATTAGATGGTAGAAAGAATGAATTTTTTATACCATACAAGGTCAGCGAAATACTAAGTCCATTGCTTTTTACTCCTGTTTTTCAGATATTTTCTAATAAATTAGCCTTGGATAAGGGGTTTAATCCTGATCATCCAAGATTTTTAAAGAAGGTGACTGTGACTAGATGAGAATAGTTGGCTTTAAAGTTAAGTGTAATAGGCTTATACTAATCTCAGATGGTAAGATTAACGGAGATTGTATAATAAGAGAAGATATAGAAAAAGATGGTTTAAAAGTCTGTGAAATAGATGAAAACTGTAGACTACCAGAAAGAATTAAAAAGTTCATATCTGGGTACGTTTCTTCTTGATATATATTCTGCGCTTTATAATGCCTTTGGTCCCCAATATTGGTGGCCAGCAGAGACTAAGTTTGAGATAGTAGTGGGAGCCGTTCTTACCCAGAATACCAATTGGAAAAATGTAGAAAAGGCTATAAATAATCTAAAAAAGGGTGGAATTCTATCTATTGATGATATATTGAAGGATAAAGATAGATTACCAGAATTAATAAGGAGCGTTGGATACTATAGGGTAAAGAGTGAGAGACTTGTAAATCTTATGAATAAAATTAAGGAGTATAACTCTCTAGAAGAATTTTTAAAACTGCCTTTAGAGAAGCTTAGGGAGGAATTACTTAGTATAAAAGGCATAGGTAAGGAAACAGCGGATTCAATAATATTATATGCTAGCGGATATCCAATTTTTGTTGTGGATACTTATACTAAGAGGTTATTTTCGAGACTTAGAATAATAAGCGGTAAAGAGAGCTATGATGAGATTCAAAGAATTGTTATGGATAACACACCAAATGATGAATACTTATACAACGAGTTTCATGCACTTATAGTAGAGTTAGGGAAAAGGTATTGTAAAAAAAGACCTGTCCATATTGGTTGTCCATTGAATAGATTTTGTGAGGGGGTTAATAATGAAGAGTTCAATAATAAGAGCTTATAAAGAATTATACGTGTATGTGAAACCTTATAAATTACTTGTATTTGCTCTCTTCTTGCTCACTATACTTCTAGCTCCGGCAAGACTAATTTTCTCTCCTATCTTAAAGTTTCTCTTTGACGATGTCTTTAACACACAGAAGGCTTATAATGTAGCGATGAGAAATCTTCATACAACTATACTTGTTATAGTTGGAATTACTATAGTCCAGAGTATACTGCAATACTGGCAGATATATATACAGTCTGTAATAACTCAGAGGGTTATGAATGACCTGAGAGTAAAGGTATATGCTCATCTACAGAAACTGTCTATGGAGTTTTACCAAAAATGGCACACCGGTGAGATAATATCACGTCTTTCTAACGATATTACCTTAATACCACAGGCGCTTAATTCAATACTTATAGATATACCTTTGAGTAGTTTTATGTTAATCGGTGCATTAGGTTATATGATATACCTAAATTGGAAGCTTACTATTTTTTCACTTGCAATACTTCCATTTATAGCCTCAGTTGTGTCTTACTTGGGGAATCAGATGGTAAGAGTTACTAGACAGGTGCAGCAGAGATTTGCCGACCTAATAAGACTTTTAGAAGAAAGGATAAGGGGGGTACATCTAGTAAAATCTTTTGGGATGGAAGAATCCGAGATATTTAAGTTCCAAGAGTTAAGTACAAAGAGTTTAGAAGCCTCTTTAAGAAGTGCCAGAATTATAGCAACTCAAACACCAATTGTGACCTTACTTCAGACTATAGGCTTACTGGGGATATTATGGTTTGGAGGTATTCAAGTACTTAGTAGAAGCATGACTTCTGGGAGTCTGATGGCGTTTTTTACCGCTTTATTATTGATGGTAGATCCTATATACTCGATATCTCGCAGTTTTAATACAATAAGTCAAAGTGCAGGTGCTATAGGAAGGGTATTTGAGCTCTTTGAGGCAGAGCCACTAGTAAAAGAAAAGCCCAATGCTATTATCGTGAATACT
This sequence comes from bacterium, assembly GCA_049970495.1. Classification (GTDB taxonomy): domain Bacteria; phylum DUMJ01; class DUMJ01; order DUMJ01; family DUMJ01; genus DUMJ01. The sequence goes on along the minus strand of JBMFMV010000036.1, from coordinate 17,200 downwards.
ATAGAGGGAGAGATAGAGTTTAAGAATGTAACCTTTGGATACGACAGTGAAAATCCAGTTATAAAGAATATTTCATTCCATGTAAAACCAGGAGAGATAATTGCATTAGTGGGTAGGAGTGGGGCAGGTAAAACAACTATAGTGAATCTCCTTATGAGGTTTTATGATCCTCAGGAAGGGGTCATTTTAATTGACAGGATTGATATAAGAGACTTTAAGATTCAGTCACTTAGGCAACAGATGAGTATAGTCCCACAAGATACTATACTATTCTCTGATACTATTCTAGAAAATATAAGATATGGGACACCGTATGCAACAAGACAGGATGTTATAGAGGCTGCTAAATCTGCTAATGCGCATGACTTTATAATGCGATTACCTAAAGGCTATGATACTATAATAGGTGATGAATCTGGTATAAGACTCTCCGGTGGGCAGAGGCAACGTATTGCTATCGCAAGAGCTTTTTTACATAATCCAAAGATACTTATCTTAGATGAAGCAACTTCCGCCTTAGACCCCGAATCAGAATCTCTGGTAAAGGATGCAATTGTTAGGTTGATGAAAGGTAGAACTACATTTATCATTTCTCATCGTCTGGGTTTTGTTAGGGAGGCTGATAATATACTAGTGATAGAAAACGGTGAAATAGTAGAAAGAGGGACTCATGTTGAACTTCTCTCCAAAAATGGTATATATAGAAAATTGTATGAATCTAGTTCGGAATTACAACAGACTTGATTTGTCAGTTTACCTATGATACAATTTTTACAATATTGTAAATTGGGTTGCTTTTATGAAAACAAAGAGAAAAGATACTAAAAGTTTAGATAATGTGCAAAGTCTTGAACGGGCACTTAGGATAATAGACCTCTTAGCTCATTCTAGTAAGCCTATGGGTGTTACCGAGATAGGCAAGTTTATAGGGGTACATAAAAGTACTGCCTATAGGCTTGTGAGCACATTAAGACAGTTTGGTTACGTAGATCAGGATGAGGAGACGGAGAAATATTTTCTTGGTCTAAAGCCCTTAGAGCTTTCTAGCATCATAAATGAAAGACTTGATATAAAGAAGATAATTCATCCTTACCTAGAAGAATTGGCAGATAAGACTAATGAGACTGTACATCTAGCTGTAAGGGAAGGCGATGAGATAGTATATATAGATAAGGTTGAAAGTAAACATACCATCAGAATGTACTCAAGGATAGGGGCTAGGGCTCCTCTTTATTGCACCGCCTTAGGTAAGTGTCTATTAGCTTTTGGTCCCGAAGAATTGATTAAAAGGTGGACCTCTAAGGATGTGCTCCCTCAAAAGACTCAGAATACTATAAAATCTGGAAGAGAATTGGCAGAAGAACTGGAAAAGGTTAGGATGCAAAGATATGCCTTGGATAGAGAGGAATTTGAGCCAGGTATAAGGTGTGTAGGGGTTCCTATAATCAATAAAGATGGTAAGGCTATAGCGGCTATGAGTATTTCTATCCCATCATTTAGGTTGACAGAAGAGAGATTACAAGAATTAATTCCAATACTTATTAAGACAGGAGATACGATTTCTGAAAAGTTAAAATATCTATAAAAGGAGGATGGAGTAGTTGCCTAATATAGAGGTAACCTATGCTGGTCTAAAACTTAAGACTCCAGTGATAGTTTCTTCTGCGGGTATAGTTGAATATGCGCATCAGATTAAGAAGGCAGAGGATTATGGGGCAGGGGCGGTAGTTATGAAGTCTTTTTTTGAAGAAGAAATATGCAGGAGGGCTCCAACCCCTAGATTTAAGTTAATAAAGAGAGGATATAATGGTAACTCCTCTGTCATCCTATATTCTTATGAACAGGCAAGTGAACTTGGTCCAGAAGAATATGCTGAAGAGATATCTAAGGCTAAGAATCTAGTAAAAATTCCTGTCTTTGCTAGTCTAAACTGCATTACTCCTGAAATGTGGAACAAAATGTCTTATCTGGTTGAATCAGCTGGTGCAGATGGGATAGAGTTAAATGTGAGTTGTCCGCATGGTGTCCATATAATGGAGGGTAGAACACTAAAGGATGAGATAAAAAAGGCTTTAGATGCTACTAAATATGTAAAGATTCCTAGAATTGTAAAATTGAGCCCTCAGACTAGTGACCCAATGATCGAAGCAAGCGAGGTAGAGAGAAGTGGAGGTAACGGCGTAGTTGTATTTAATAGATTCACAGGGTTAGATATAGACCTAGATACAGAAGCCCCTATACTTCATGGGGGATATGCGGGACACGGAGGGGCTTGGGCTATTCATTATGTCTTAAGGTGGATTTCTGCTATGTATCCTTATCTACGTATCCCTATCTCCGCTAGTGGTGGTGTAACTAACGGGAAAGATGCTATTAAATGCATCCTTGCGGGGGCAACTTCTGTTCAGATATGTACAGTTGTAATTCTTAATGGCTATGAAGTAATAGAAAGGATTAATAGGGAAATTATTGAATTTCTTGAAAAAAAAGGATATACCTCTCTAGACGATATAAGAGGTAAAGTTGTAGGGAAAATTCTCTCCTATAAAGAAGTAGACAGAAGAAAGGTTTATGTAGCCTATATAAATCAAGAAAAGTGTAACCAATGTGGGATTTGTTATAAGGCTTGTTATTCTTCTAGTATAGAAAGGCACAATGACGGAAGATTCTATATAAACTCAAATTGCATAGGTTGTGGACTTTGTGTGGAACTCTGTCCAAGGAAGGCGATAGAATTAGTTAAAATATAAATTACTTATAGTTTTTCTAAACTAGCATATTTTGCTAGAAGATGCTTCTTGCCAATTTCGTTGAACACTACAACTAATTCTGTTTCCCCATCTTCTAAGGGATGGACCTCTTGAACGATACCTTCACCCCACTTTGCATGCCAGACCTTTTCTCCTCTTTCGAACATAATCTCCGCCTTTGTTACCGGATCTATATATTCTTCTGGGATTTCCTTTATAAATCTAGAGAGCTCATTACTGTTTGTATGGCCATAGAGAGTCCTTATCTCTGCAGACGTAAGGTATAAATATCTTTTAGCCCTAGTCATACCTACGTAACATAGTCTTCTCTCTTCTTCTAATTCTTCTCTTTCTCCAATAGAGAGACTGTGTGGAAATACACCTTCTTCCATTCCTGTCATAAATACCACTGGAAATTCAAGACCCTTAGCACTATGAAGCGTCATAAGGATTACAGAAGAGTTTTCATCTTCTAGATTATCTATATCTGACATTAATGAGACATAGTTTAGAAAACTTTCTAGAGTTAAATCTTCAGATTGTTTTGTATATTCCTTCGCAACTGATATTAGTTCTTCTACATTTTCTATTCTCATCTGAGCTGTAGCTGTTTGTAGTTCTGCTAGTTCTTTTATATATCCTGTTTTATCTAATACTTCTATAATAACTTCTTCTACTGAGTGCAATTTAGAATAAGCTATAAGTTCTTCTATTAGCTTAACAAATTTTTCTACCTCTCTACTTACTTTCTTTCCTAATCCTTCAGTATTAATTAGATCCTTCATCGAATCCAAATAACTTATGCCCTTTTCATTTGCGTATTCTATAATCTTAGAAAGAGTGGCATCACCTATTCCTCTTCTAGGTGTATTTATTATCCTCTTTAGACTTATCCCATCATATTGATTCAGAATAAACCTTAGATAGGCTAATATATCTTTGATCTCCTTTCTTTGATAGAACTTTATTCCACCAATAATTTTATAAGGTATTCCATTTCTTATCATCGCCTCTTCTAAAGCTCTAGACTGAGCATGAGTCCTATAAAATACTGCAAAGTCTCCAAAGTTCAAATTCTCTCTCTTTTGTAATAGGATAATTTCTCTCGCTACAAAATTTGCTTCAGATATCTCATCTTTGGCTATATAAAGTTTTATCTTGTTACCAGTCTCATTATTTGTCCATAAAGTTTTACCCTTTCTAAACTTATTATGGGCTATCACTCTATTTGCTGCCTCTAATATATTCTTAGTGGATCTATAGTTCTGTTCTAGACGAATGACCTTTGCTCCTGGGAAATCTTTTTCAAACTCAAGGATGTTTCTTATGTCTGCTCCTCTCCAACTATAGATTGCCTGATCATCGTCCCCTACTACAGTAAGTCTTCGATGTACTTGGGCTAATAGAAAGACTATCATGTATTGTGCGTAATTAGTGTCCTGATATTCATCAACGAGTATATATCTAAATTTATTCTGGTAGTAAGATAAAATCTTCTCATTTTCTCTAAAGAGCTTTACTAGATACATAAGTAGGTCATCGAAATCTAAGGCTTGATTCTGCATCAGTTTCTCCTGGTATTTTTGATAAACCTTAGCTACTATACTTTCATAATAACTTTCTACAAACTCTCCATAAGTTACAGGGTCTATAAGACTCTCTTTAGCCCTACTTATCTTTTCTATAAAGCCTCCAGGGGGATATCTTTTTATGTCTAGATCTAATTCTGAGATTACTTCCTTTATAAGAGAAACTTGATCATCTTCATCTAGGATAGAAAAATTGTTATTTATCCCTACGTAGGGACCATATCTTCTTAGTATCTTTGCTGCAGTAGCGTGAAATGTTCCTAACCAGACGTCACTTACTTCTTTTTGTAAGAGTTTTGCAACTCTAGCTTTCATCTCTCCAGCTGCTTTGTTAGTGAAGGTTACTCCTAATATATTATCCTCAGGCACATCTAATTCCTTAACTAGATAGGCAATTTTGTATGTTATAACTCTAGTCTTTCCACTTCCAGCTCCAGCAAGGACTAGAAGTGGTGCTTCAGTATATAGGACAGCCTCTCTTTGCTGTGGATTTAATTCATCTATAAAGTTCATTTTTTGTCTCTATCTCTCTTTCTACCTGGGGTATAGCTATAAAGGCTAATATACCTCCTAAAATTGTAAACCAGAGTAGATTCATACTAGTGATATAGGTATTACTATGGTTATCTATTAATCTGGAGACAGATCTTGATACGACTAAAAATCTTGTCAAGCTACTTAAGATGATTCCTATAAAACTTACCCACCTTCCTTTATTATAAAGAAGAGAAGATATAGATATCAAAGAGACATCACCTAATATTATAAAAAATAGTACAGATGTAGGGTTATACACTTGTAACTTGATTAAAAATCTTAAGAGGGGAACTAATACCCCTACGATTAAACACCAGTAGTTTTTTATTATAATAGGTGTAAGAAAGTATATAAGTACAGTTAACATATCTCTAACTGCTTCCACTACAGGTGCTCTAAATAGAATTGATATAAGAAGTGAAAGAGTGATTACATATAATATTCTTAGTATTTTATACCTTCTCACCTTCTGGAACTTCCTCTTCTAGATACACTTCTTTACTATCCTCGTCATATGCAAATAGCTCGGCGTACCTTCCCCAATCTATAGCTATTTCCATCTGAGCTTGAGCTTCACTTGTACTAAACTTAGTTTCTAGAAGCTCTATAAAGAACTCTATTGGCATCCTATGGTTAGATTTATTTTGTAAGACTTGAATTATTTGCTGAATAAAAGGAACATTGGCCAATATCTGTTTTCTAAATATCTCCTTCTTCTCTAGGACATCCGCCTCTGCAAAGACTCTCCCTATTTCTGTAACAGATATATCTCCTCCTGTAGTATCTATGAATTTCAGTAATTCTGCAGCTTCTATAACGGGTTGTATATCTGCTAGGTCCATATTTAAGTCTTCCGCTATTTTATATATGTCCTCTTTTCTTTCCAGCTCAGCAATAAGCTCTACAAAACCGGCTATAGCTCCTACCCTTACATGAGGTAGAGGAGTCCCATATCTTTCTACCCTAGGAGGTTTAGCAGTGACTATAGGTTTACCCATCATAATACTGTAAATACGGTCTACCAACCTTATAAACTCTTCTGATTCTCTATCTCGCCAATGTGGTATGTTTATATATATCTCTTGTTTTATTCTTCCGGGATTTTTATCTAGTACTATAACCCTATCTGCAAGATATACCGCTTCTTCTATACTATGTGTTATGAGAAGGATTGTCTTAGTAGGAATCCTTTTTTCTATCCATAATTCTAAAAGGTCATTACGTAGGTTCTCTGCAGTAAGCACATCTAGACCAGAAAAAGGCTCATCCATAAGTAGTACCTCTGGCTCTACCACTAAGGCTCTAGCAAATCCAACTCTTTGTCTCATACCACCTGAGAGCTCCTTTGGGTAGGCGCTTTCAAAACCGTCTAGCCCTATTAAGTCTATCATCTTAAGAGCTCTTTCTCTTCTTTCTTTAGGTGGAACCCCTTTAGCCTTTAATCCTATTTCGACATTTTCTAGAACTGTTAACCATGGGAAAAGGGCAGCTGTTTGAAACACCATTGAAACCCCAGGGTTTACCCCTTCTACTAATTTGCCTCTGTATAAAACCTCTCCGTGGGTCGGTTTTATAAGACCAGCTATAGCTCTAACTATGGTAGACTTTCCTGCACCGGATGGTCCTAAAATAGCAACAAATTCCCCTTCTTCAAGAGAAAAGTTTATATCTTCTACTACCGTTATCCTAGTATTATTAGGCATATCAAAGATTATAGTTAAATTCTTTACCTCTATAATAGCCATAACTTTATTATATCACAGAGAATAATATTCTTCAGCAATCCAGTATAACTTTCTCCAAAAGAATCTATTTATAAGCGTAACAGTTATGATCATCATTATAGTACTGGCAGCTAAGAGACTCAGGTCTCCTTTATCTGCAGAATTACTTATTAATGCTCCTAATCCTCTAACCATTAATGTTTTACCTCTAAAATGGACATATTCAGATACTATAGATGCGTTCCAAGCCCCTCCAGTAGCAGTAATAGCCCCGGTCACTAGATAGGGAAGAACAGCCGGTATAATTAGTCTTCTCCACCTTTCTAATCCTTTTAATTGAAATATCTCTGCTGCCTCTTTTAAATCTGCAGGTATAGACATCGCACCTGCTATTACATTAAAGAGTATATACCATTGTGTTCCTAAAAGCATAAGTAGTATGGAGGCTATAGATAGTCCTCCTCTTAGGCTTATTAGCCACATGAGTATAATTGGAAATACTGCTGTAGCAGGTATAGAAGCTAATATCTGGACTATCGGCTGCATTACTACGGAGATTTTTGGATTCATACCTATGAACACTCCTAGGGGTAAAGTCCATGCTATAGATAAGACTACCGCAACAGATACCCTTAACAGGGTAAATAAATCGCTAATTATGATCTCTCCCCATCTATATATAGGTACTCTGGATATAAGAAACATTAATCTTGTGGAGGCGTAACCTACTACAATTAGAAATGCTCCAAGTAATATAAATTTTAATATAGGAAAAGACTTAACTCTTCTTTCAACCTGCTCTTCCCTAGAAGATTTAATCGTTATCTTTTCAATAAACTCGTTCATTTTCTCACTGAATGTTGTTAGAATGGTAGACCTTTGGAGTATTGTTAAAATAGTCGAAGTAGGGACTGGTCCTCTAGTTGTTAATTCTACCTTAAATTTCTGAGCCCAAGCTGTCAATGGCCTCCATACCAACTGATCAATTAACACTATCAATGCAATCATTGTCCCTAATCCTAGTAAAATAGCTTTTGTATTTCCCTCTATAGCAGCTAGTTGAAGATAAGAACCCAATCCAGGGAGTCTAAAGTCCCTCTTCCCTAGAGTAAACATTTCGCAAGCCATTAAAAAAAACCATCCGCCTGCTACAGACATCATACTATTCCAGACTAATCCTATGACGGAATAAGGAAGTTCTACATATAGAAATTTTTGAAATGGAGTAAGATTAAAAATTTCTGATGCCTCTTTGAAATCCCTAGGTAAGGAGCTCATAGAACCGTATACGCTAAAAGCCATATTCCATACCTGCCCAGTAAATATTAACACTATACTACCAAGTTCTATCCCAATTCTCCCATAAGGGAAGATTGCTATTAATCCCAATATAACGCCAGGCATAAAGGATAACACAGGAACAGATTGTAGAATATCTAGAAGTGCTATCATAACAGGCTCTAAAGTTCTATTATGGCTAGCTATATACCCATAAGATATAGAGAACAGAAGGGAGAGAATATATGCTAGAAACTGTCTTAAGAGAGAAAACCATGCGTAAAGTGGTAGATTTCTAGGAGATAGAGATATATTAAGAGTATATGTGGGGATCTCTTTCCAGTCTTTAGCGGTGCTTATAATACCATATATAAACGCAAAGAGAAAAAGTATTATTCCTACATCAATTATAGATATTTTTACTCTTCTTAACGGTATCGCTCTATAGATCAAAATAGACCTCTCTATTTTAGCTAGAATCCTTAAAGTTTATGTTCTATTATACCATAAATATTATAGGAGAGCTAAGAGTAATTAATTCTCTAGCTCTCCTATAAGTTTCTTATCTTTTCTTAGAAGCCTCTACTGCCTTATTAGCCTCAGAAGATTTGTATATCATTTCTAAAATTCTCGTTACCTGTGCTGCTTCTTCTGCTTTTACCAAAGGTTCTTTATTGTTTATGAGGCAGTCTACCCAGTAGGCTATTTCTCTATCATACAGAGACTCGGAGCTCCTAATAGGAACAGGGGTTATATCCCATAATCTATTATTGCCTTCTTTATTTATAGTAAGGGCACTATTTACAAATCTGGCTCCTCCTTTTGTTCCACATAATACCGAACCATGCTCATCTTTTTCTATGTTTAATGCCCAAGACGCCTTAACTACCACAGTAGCTCCACTCTCTAATTTTACAAAACCAAACGCCGAATCTTCCACTTCATAAGACTCTGGATCCCATGGACCCCATGCATTATAACCACCTAACGGTGCTAGCTCTTTATAAGAAGAACCCAAAACTGCTACTGGCTTAGAATAATCTCCCATGAGCCATAAGGTTAGATCTAAGGAGTGAGTTCCGATATCTATCAATGGGCCTCCTCCTTGCATCTCTTTGGATAAGAATACTCCCCAAGTTGGAACTCCTCTCCTTCTAAGGGCAAGAGCTTCAGCATAGTATATCTTACCTAGCTCCCCGTTAGATATCATCCTTTTTAGGAGTTGAGCATCGTCAGAATATCTAGATTGATACCCTACACTTAACTTTAGGCCAGTCTCTTTAGCTGTCTTTACCATTGCATCTGCCTCTTCAGATGTTATAGCCATAGGCTTTTCGCAGAAGACATGTTTACCTGCTTTTAAGGCATCTATCGTCATAGGTGCATGCAACTTATTTGGAGTACAGATATTAACTGCATCTAGGTCTTTCATTGCTAGAAGTTCTTTATAGTCAGTAAACACCTTTGCCCCTGAAGCTCCATATTTTTCTGCCCCCATCTTTGCCCTTTCTGGTATGATATCACAGAAGGCTACAACTTCTACTAGGTCTGGAAGCTTTGCGTAGCCCTCAAGATGAACTTTAGATATACCTCCTACACCAATGATCCCTACTCTTAGCTTCTTTTTGCCTCTTCGCACAAGTCACCTCCAAAATTAAATAGATTTTTCCTAATTATAACACATATTTGCTAAGATAGATTGGTGTTGTCAGCGAGTTGTCAAATGGTTTTATTCTTACTGAAAATTCAAAGTCTTGGGGATATAAGAGATACTTCTCCAATGGAGCTGGACCACAACTAGCGCTACCAAGTCCATTGTGTTTATAGTCTATATTTAATACTATATAATCTCTAGGAACTAGATCACATGTGTGTTTTGCTTTTTCAAAGTCCTCTGGTTCGAATCTATGAGCACTGAAATTTATAGTCGGCATTCCAACAAATAGTAAACCTATCCCCTTTTTATCTGTTAGAGATACCCAATTTACATCGGTTCTATTACCATTCTCCTGTGGCTTTACATAGGGAGTATATAACTCATCCACACTCTTTCTATAGATGCCAAAGGGATTAGCCTCTTTACTATCTATATAAGATTCTCCTGGACCTCTTCCATACCACATAACTTCTTCTAGCTCTTTACTAATGCCCAGTTTCAGTCCAATTCTTGGGAATAACATAGGAAGGTTTCCTTGTGATTTCCCCTTTACCTTTAGTAAGATATCACCACTTCCATAGATCAGATATATGTATTCTGTATCTATCTTCCAATCTACAACAGGAGGAGCTATGCACGATAAGACTCTTATCTCTACTAGACTTTTACTCTTTACATCAATATAGACATCATCTATCCTATGATTTAATAGATGAATGAATTTCTTTTTCCAGTTCTCTACTATATATTTATCATTATCTATAGGTGCTCTCCAAAGATTAAGTCTTGGGCCTATTTTTATAAGCTCTATTCCATTATACTTAAGGTTATCCATAGTACCCTTTACTTTATTAAATACAAGGCTAAAGTCTGAACCTTTAATCTCTACCTTAGTATCTAGATCTCTGTAAGTTAAACTGGGCATTGAGTCGATATTCAATACTTTTGGAGCTTTTTTAGACTCAACTGGTAGCTTGAATTGTGCCCATGCTACAATGTGTCCCCTTTTTGCCCATAGTGTATCATTTTTTAAAGTGAAGTATATATTTAACCAATAGTCTGTACTTGGTTCAGACTCCTCTGGTAAATTATAGGGTATGGTTACTATTCTACTCTCTTTAGCATTTATACCCTTTATTTGGACTTCTCCACCTTCTATAGGTCTACCATCCACTATTATATCCCAGGACATAGTTAAGTGATCAAGAGATATAAAGTCGTAGAGATTTGTTATTTTTACTTCACCCTTTTTAAGGTCTACCTCTTCTACCTTTACTGGTTCTATAACTTTCTTATACTCAATTAGTCCAGGACTAGGAGTATGATCTGGAAAGACTAATCCATCTATTACAAAGTTTCCATCGTTAGGTTCATCTCCAAAGTCTCCTCCATAGGCAAAGTACTCTTTTCCATCTGGAGTCTTCTTCCTTATCCCATGGTCCATCCATTCCCATATACATCCACCTTGAAGTCTCTTGTATTTGTAGAATATCTCCCAATATTCTTTAAGATTTCCAGGGCCATTACCCATAGCATGAGCATATTCACAGAGTATATGGGGTTTCTCCATATCTGTCATTTTACCCAACTCTTCTAGCTTATCAACTGGAGTATACATAGTACTTACCACATCAGCTACCTTAGCAGAGGTGTCTCTTTCATAGTGGATTAGTCTTGTTGGATCGTTTTTACGACACCATTCTGCCATGGCTTCATGGTTTATACCAAAACCTGACTCGTTCCCTAGAGACCAGAATATAACACACGGATGATTCTTATCTCTATGGACAGTCCTTTCTATCCTATCTATATAGGCATTTTGCCATTTCGGATCATTACTAATTCTATTTATATCGCCAGTAAAGGCAAAGCCGTGACACTCTAAATCTGTCTCGTCTATCACATAGATCCCGTACTTGTCGCACAAATCATAAAACCTTGGATCATCGGGATAATGAGATGTACGGACTGCATTTATATTGTGTTGCTTCATTAAGATTATACTCTGCTCAGCCCATTCTATAGGAACTGCCCTCCCAAAATCAGGATGATGCTCATGTCTGTTGACTCCTTTTAGTTTAATCGGTACCCCATTTACCAGAAAGTTTCCACCTTTTAGCTCAACTTTCCTAAACCCTACCTTATTTGGTATTACTTCAAGGATTTCTCCTTTTTCATCTGTCAAATAGGTGATAAGATTATAGAGATATGGGTCTTCTGCAGACCATTTCCTTGGATTATCTATAGGAATCTCTATTTCTAACTGCTTTTCTCCTAAAGGATTTAAAGAAAAGGTTCTTTCTGCTCCTTTTATCAGTTTCTGTCTATCATCGAGAAATGTAAATGATACCTTATAGTTATCTATATTCTCCTTGGTTGTATTTATTAAGTCTAACTTGACTTTTAATGCTCCAGATTCATATTTTTCGTCTAAGTCACCAATTATAAAGATATCCCTTATATACACTTCTGGTCTTATAATAAGATAGACATCTCTAAATATACCGCTTAACCACCACATATCTTGGTCTTCTAAGTAACTTCCATCTGACCATTGATAAACTCTTACTGCTAATATATTCTTACCGGATCTTACATGTGGAGTTATATCAAATTCCGAAGGAAGTCTGCTACCTTGACTATAACCAACTTCTTTACCATTTAACCATACATGAAAGGCACTATCTACCCCTTCAAATCTTAGGATTATTCTTTCCCCATTTAAGTCTTCATCTAAGTAAAATTCTCTGCGGTATGAACCAGTAGGATTTTCAGATGGAACTCTAGGCGGGTCTACGGGAAATGGATACATAACGTTTGTATAGTGAGGATATCCATATCCTTCCATTTGCCAGTTACTAGGAACTCTTATCTCATCCCAACTACTTACATCATAGTCTTCTTTGTAGAAATCTTTAGGAGCTTCGTAAGGCGAAGGTGTATACTGGAATTTCCATTTGCCGTTTAGAATTTTTATCCTGTTACTTATTTCCCTCTGAAATGTTAATGCAGAATCTATATCAGAATAGGGAATAAAATAGGCTCTACTCTTTAACCTATTTTTCTGTAGAACTTCAAGATTTTCCCAGTCATTTAGTCTCTTTTCCATCTTAGCCTCCCATATATAAATTTTTGCTAATATTTTATCAGATTTTACTCATTTACTCTAGATAGACCAATCTGTTCTCACCTTATAATTTTGGATAGAAATTCTCTTGACATTTTTACTTTTCATATGTATCATATTAGTATGATTAATAAGGATAATATGGAGGAATAAGATTATGGAGCAAAAATTTTATGGGATAGCTACTCTTAGCGAGAGGGGACAATTAGTCATTCCCCAAGAAGCTAGGGTAGATTTTGACTTAAATCCTGGAGATAAGTTGATCTTTATGAAAGTAAGAAATTTCCCAGGACTTATTCTTATAAAAGCAGATCAAATAATGAACCTTCTATCTAATCTCACCAAAGATCTTATAGAGATGGAAAAGATTGTAGAGAGGATTAAGGGAGGAGAGTAGAAGTTGAAAGTAATAGAAGTTAATAAGCTATCAAAGGTATATCCTGGAGGAATAGAGGCTATAAGAGGCATAAGCTTTGATGTGGAAGAAGGGGAGATATTTGGCTTTCTTGGACCAAACGGCGCTGGAAAGACAACCACTATGATGATGCTTACAACCCTTATAAAGCCTACTTCTGGTTCTGCTAAAGTTTGCGGATATGATGTATTGAAAAATCCAAATCCAGTTAGGCTCTCTATAGGATATGTCTCTCAAGATCTTGCTGTAGATGATTCTCTTACAGGCTGGGAGAATCTCTATCTACAGGGGAGGTTCTATCATATACCCAAGGATACGATGGAAAAAAGGATAAGGGAATTATTAGAACTTGTTCATCTAGCAGATAGAGCAGATGAAAGGGTAGAAAATTATTCAGGTGGAATGAGGAAGAGATTAGATATAGCTATGGGATTAATCCATAGGCCTAAAGTACTCTTTTTGGATGAACCTACATTAGGATTGGATGTACAAACTAGGCAAGACATATGGAGTTATATAGCAAGAATTAGGGAAGAGAATAATATGACTATATTCTTGACTACTCACTATATGGAAGAAGCAGATAATATCTGTGATAGGATTGCTATAATAGACCATGGAGAGATAAAAGCTATAGATACTCCTAAGAATCTCAAAGAGAATCTTGGCGGAGATTTGATAACACTTTCTATAAAACAGAATAATGTAGAGGTTATCAATTTATTTTTTGAGAGTATAAGAAATATTGAATATGTTAGGGATATTAAGAAAAGTGATGGGAGATACACTATTGTAGCAAGTAAAGGTGAGAAGCTTATCCCATTAGTCTTTAATATTGCCCATGAAAAAGATATTGAGATAACTTCTATAATACTAAAACAACCTACTTTAGACGATGTATACATAGCTTATACGGGTAGGGAATTAAGAGATGAAGAGGGAAGTAGGGAAGACAATAGAAGAATGGATAGAATACTAAGGAGGTCAAGATGAATTATTTTTTGCAAGATGTATATTCTGTTTTTTGGAGAGAGATAAAACATTTTGTAGACCAGAAAATGAGAATTATGGTCTCTATAATTCAGCCATTTATTTGGCTAAGCCTTATTGGAAATCTTATGTCAGGTCTTACTAATAATCCTTTTGCTATGATGGCTTTAGGTGGAGTAAAGTACTTAGATTTTATGACTCCAGGGGTTATAGTTATGACAGCTCTTTTTGGCGGGATTTTTGGCGGTGTTTCTATAGTTATGGATAGGAGATTTGGATATCTAAATAAGATGCTTGTTTCTCCTATATCTAGAAGTGCAATACCCTTAGGTAAGATGCTTTCAAGTGCATTAATAGCAGGATTTCAAGGTCTAATGATAATAGTTGTGGCAAGACTCATGGGGGTAAATTTCGCTACAGGTATCTTGGGAATCATGTTGATTCTATTTTTAGTTATGAGCTTTAGTCTTGCTATGGCTGGTATTTCCCTTGCCTTGGCTGCAAGATTAAAGAATATGGAGACTTTGTTTGCAGTGGTCAATTTTCTTACTATGCCGCTTATGTTTACTAGTAATGCTATGTTTCCAACTCAAACCATGCCAAACTGGTTGGCAACAATAGCTAAGTGGAATCCTCTTTCTTATGTAGTGACTCCATTAAGAACTCTTGTTATATCGGGATGGAATTGGACTGAGATAGTACAGGGATTTGTTTATATTATAATACTAGTTTTTCTTACACTTTATTTAGCTACCACCCAATTTAAGAAGAGTATAGCGTAGTAACCAACATGTTGACTAAGGGTATCTTACAAGTTATAATAATATTGCAATCGGTTTTAGGTATGAAAGGAGGTTGAAAAAGGGGAAGTGTCTAATTTGGTTTTAGAAAGACTTTATAGGGGGATAGAGGAGGTTATAGGAATAAAATTGGAGAGATATTTGCAAGAGGAGGTAAAAAATGAGAGTCTTGAGAAATTTACTAATACTTCTTTTAGTTATGAGTTTATGTGAGTTTTCCTTTAGTAATTTAGTGTTAGCTCAGCAGAAGATTCCTAGTGTTCAAGTCTATAATAGTCTTCAAGATTATCAAAGGGCAACCGGAAAGAAAATTGAGAAATTTAATGAGGCTCCGATGTTAACCGACCTTGTCAAACAAGGAAAGCTTCCTCCTGTGGAGCAGAGATTACCTCAAGAACCATTAGTGGTTTCCCCTCTTGAAGAAATTGGACAGTATGGAGGCACTTGGAGAAGGGCTGCTGTTGGAGTAAGTGATGTTGGGATAATTAATAGCAGACTTACTTATGAGAATCTAGTTCGTTGGAGTGCTGACGGTAAGAAAGTTATTCCTAATGTGGCGACTAGATGGAAGATAGAGGATGGGGGTAAAACCTTCACTTTCTATCTGAGAAAAGGTATAAAATGGTCTGACGGACAGCCATTTACAGCAGATGATATACTCTTCTGGTATAAAGACGTCCTCCTAAATAAGGACCTAACCCCTGTATTCCCTACTTGGCTTACAGTAGAAGGTAAACCAGGTAAGGTTGAAAAGGTAGATGATTATACAGTTAGGTTTAAATTTGACGCTCCTTATGGGTTATTTATGCAGATACTAGCTGGACCTAATGCTTTGGGAATAACCCAATATCCTGCTCACTATCTAAAACAATTCCATATTAACTATACTACTAAAGAAAAACTTGAGGCAATGGCAAAGGAAGCAGGATTTCAACTATGGCATCAATTATTTGGTAATAAGCAAAGTTGGCAGAATGCAGATTGTCCAAGGATATGGGCATGGGTAATAACTACCCCTCCTCCTTCTAATATTGTTATAGCCACAAGGAATCCGTACTATTGGAAGATTGATACCGCAGGGAATCAGTTACCATATATCGATAAAATAAGGTTTGATATAGTTGAAAATGTAGAAGTCTTAAATATGAAGGCTATGGCTGGAGAAATAGATATGCAGTTTAGACATATCGTGTGGACAAACTATACTTTATTTATGGAGAATAGGGATAAGGGGAATTATAGAGTCTTAAAGTGGACGTCTGCAGAAGGTTCTAATGCTCTACTTATGCCCAATCTTAACCATAAAGACCCAGTGCTCCGTAAACTTTTTGAAAATGTTGACTTTAGGAGAGCCCTTTCTCTAGCTATAAACAGAGAAGAGATAAATCAGATAGCCTATTTAGGAATGGGCAAGCCTAGACAAGCAGCAGTTATCCCTCAATGCCCTTATTACAAGCCAGAGTATGAGAAGGCTTATGCAGAATACGATCCTGTTAAGGCTAATCAATTACTAGACAAGATTGGACTGACAAAGAGAGACAAAGATGGTTTTAGATTAAGACCAGATGGAAAGACATTAACAGTAACCATAGAATATGCTGCTATATTTGGTCCTTGGACAGATGTCACTACAATGGTGAAGAGATACTGGGAGGCTATAGGTATAAAAACCCTTCTTAAAGAGGAGAGTAGAGATCTATTTACTACTAGGGCACAAGCTGGAGAACTAGATATTGGTATCTGGACTATGGATAGATGCTTTACCCCTCTAGTAGAACCACTATATTGGGTACCTGGCATGCCAAGTGGAACTCCTCCTAATAATGCTAATGAATATTGGAGATGGTATAGGACTGGTGGTAAAGAGGGAGAAAAGCCACCTGAAGATATTGTGAAGATATATCAGCTTTATGATAAAGCTAAGAGTACCACCAATGAAACAGCTAGAACAAATTATGCTCATGAAATTATGAGATTAAATGCCAAGAATCTGTGGGTTATAGGTATAGTTGGTGTATTACCTCAGATAGTAATAGTAAGGAATAACTTTAGGAATGTCCCAGAAGATGCAATACAAGACTGGTTACAGCTTACAGAAGGTAATACTTTCCCAGAGCAATACTTCTTTAAGACAAAATAGTCTAAATGGGGAGGGGGTTACAATTCTCTCTCCCTTAAAATTTTGGTAGCCTCTCGAAAACTCCCCTTGACAAATGTGGGGGAAGGATAAAATATAGGTAAAGTTAGAGAGGATTGGGATGTAGGAATAAAATATAGGTAAAGTTAGAGAGGATTGGGATGTAGGAGTAGACTATCAGTAGAAGTAAGGAGAG
>JBMFMV010000035.1:0-19765 GCA_049970495.1 bacterium | reverse complement strand
CTACCCCATTTCTATCTATCTCTAAATGTTTTGAGATAACTTGTATTATCTCTTCTCTAATTAGGTCTATGATTTCTGAAGAGATACTAGTTCTATCATGAATTAGAACAAGTTTGAGTCTTTCTTTAGCTATTTCTTTACTTCCACCTTCATGTGTAAACAATTTTCTTATCACTTCTATTATTACACTCATACCTTACCTCCACTTTAAGAATCGCTTAAACCTTGTAAAAAGGTCCTCTTTTTCAGTGTACATGTTCATAGGGACATCTTCGCCAAGTATCCTCTTAGCAATATTCATAAAGCTCTTTCCAGCTGGGGAACTATTATTACTTACTATTGGTTCTCCTCTATTTGTTGATATAATTATGTGTTCATCCTCAGGAATAACGCCAAGAAGGTCTATGGAGAGAATTTCTAAGACATCTTCTACACTAAGCATGTCTCCTCTGTCTACAAGTTTACTTCTGACTCTGTTAATTATAAGTTTACTCTCAGACTTTTCCATAGCCTCCAATAGTCCTATAACCCTGTCAGCATCCCTAACAGCAGATACTTCTGGAGTTGTCACTACTATGGCTATATCTGCAGGAGTTACCGCATTTTTAAAACCCCTTTCTATACCAGCTGGAGAATCTATAATAATAAAGTCAAATTCCTCTTTTAGAGTATTACATAACTTAACCATATCTTCGGGCGAAACCGCTTCTTTATCTCTAGTCTGTGCAGCAGGAAGTAAGTATAAAGAGGGAAATCTTTTGTCTCTTATAAGAGCCTGTTTCAATTTAGCTCTACCTTCTACCACATCTACAATATCATATACTATTCTGTTTTCTAAGCCTAAAACTACATCAAGGTTCCTTAATCCTATATCAGCATCTATTAATACTACCTTTTGCTCCATAAAAGCAAGAGCAGTTCCTATATTAGCCACAGCGGTGGTCTTCCCTACCCCACCCTTTCCTGAAGTTATAACAATAACTTTACCCATATTACTTTATACCTCCATGAGAAAAAGTCTCAATAACGATATTGTTATCTTTAATCCTCGCAATCTCAGGAACAGACTTATTCTGGACATGATCGGGAGCTCTAGCTATTATATCGGCTATTCTAATTTGCACCGGAGAAAGATCTAACGCATACACTATAGCAGATCTATCTCCCATCGCTCCTGCATGTGCTAGGCCTCTTAAAGAACCTAGAACTATTATATCCCCCTCGGCTATAACTTCTGCCCCGGCATTTACATCTCCAACTATAACTACATCTCCAGCATAGCTTATACTTTGTCCAGAGCGAAGAGTCCTTTTTATCACTATTGCGTTTCCCTCACTTTGAATAGTAGCTTCTGTCAGAATTCCTATAATACTAGCATTTTCTATCTCAGAAAGGGCATTAATTATATCCCCTAGAACCTTACAGGGGACTTTTCCTCCAGCGTACTTTATAAGAATTTTACCATCTTTGAAGAAAAATTTATTTCTTTCTATTTGTGCCTTTAACCCCTCGATAGATTCGCTATCAACCTCACCATCTATCTTAACTGTTATATAATTCTTTTCTCCGCTTATCACAATACTCATTTTAGTCTCCTTGCCATCCTCCACCTCTTGTTATCCTTTCCCCAGTCAAGTAATAACTAATAATTTCTGCTGCGATAGGTGCAGCGGTAGACCCTCCGTGCCCTCCTTGCTCTATTATTATTGATAAAGCGATTTTAGGATTATCGGTAGGAGCGTAAGCTATAAACCATGCATGATCTTTGCCTAAAGGGTTTTCAATATTTGGAAAGTTCTCTGCTGTTCCTGTCTTACCTGCCACAGTTACCCCTCTAACTTTAGCTAAATTACCAGTCCCTACATCTACTACCAATTTCATACCTTCCTTTATTATATCAATTTCTTTCTTAAATTTACTAATATCCCTTATCAACACTGGAGGTTGTATCTTTACTGTACTATCTTGACTTATTATCTTAGACACAATCCTGGGTTTATAGACCTTTCCTCCATTCGCTATGGTGCTTACAAGAACAGCCATCTGTATAGGTGTTACCTGTACATAACCTTGTCCTATTGACATATTGGCAGTATCACCAATATACCAAGGGCCTTTCTTCCAAGAAGGATCTAGAATAAGTCCCCTTGCTTCTCCTGGTATATCTATCCCAGTAAGATTTCCCAGGCCAAGTAGTCTTGCATATTTGGCCATCTTTTCTAGACCTAACTTTAGTCCTATAGTGTAGAAGGCCACATCACAGGACTTAGATATAGCATTTAAAAAGTCTATTCTTCCATGTGTTGTCCAACATCTAAATTTTCGATTTCCTATCAACATAGAACCAGGACAATAGAATAGGGTATTCTTATCTGTTATCCCTTCTACTAGTGCTCCTAAAGCTACTGCAATCTTAAAAGTAGAGCCTGGTGGATATGCAGCAGATATAGCCCTATTGAGGAGTGGTTTTTTTATTGATAAGAGTTTCTTCCATTCCTCTGCAGTTATACCTCTTGCAAAACTATTAGGGTCAAAATCGGGATTACTAGCCATAGCTAGGACATCTCCATTTCTTGGATCCATCACAACTATTGCTCCAGGTAATCCTCTCCTTTTTAAAGATTCTTCTACCACCTTTTGTAGATCTAGATTTATTGTAGTTACAAGTGTTGAACCAGGGATGGGAGGAACTGTCCCTAAAATCTTTATAGGTCTTCCCATTGCGTCCACTTCTACCTGTTCACCTCCAGGTATCCCCATAAGCTCTTTTTGATATCCTCTTTCAATTCCTGTCTTTCCTACTATATCCCCCATCTTCACCCCATACGCTTGGAAAATCTTTATCTCTTCTTTAGATACTTCTCCTACATATCCAAGTATATGTGAGGCTGTATTTCCATTTGGATATTCTCTTATAATATTAGTCGTAACTAAGACTCCAGGGAGTTTATCTTCTAACTCTTTTATTTTGCTTATTATCTCTAAGTCTGCGTCTAAAATTATGTTTACTGGTTGTAAACTATTTGGTGCTTCGTCTATTTTTTTCTTAATTTCGGTATAAGGTAGATTAATTATTTTACTCAAAAGTTTTAGAGATTCTTCTCTATTTCCTTCAAAAGGAATGACAGAGATAGTAAAGCTTGGTCTATTTTTAGCCATTATTTTACCATATCTATCTACGATTTCTCCTCTAGGGGCAGAGACAGAGATGAGTCTTATCCTATTACCTTCTGCCAACTCTTTATAATAAGGGCCTTGTATGATTTGGATTTGATATAATTTTACTATTAAGACTATTCCCAAAATCAGTATAAATAGATAGAAGGCATAGATTCTTGGTTTCATCTATCTAAATTTATGTCTTTTAAGAAACAGAAGTATAATGATTCCTATAATAGTGTTGTATACACCTTGCACTAAACCTAGGTCTAATGCATCTCTCAAAGATAGAATGCCTATCTTATTTATGTATATCAAAGGAAAACTAACTAGAAAATATATTACTGTGACTAAGAAGATAGAGATAATTATAATCCACTTACTACTCCATAACCTGTGAAAAATAAAGTATATTAACCCAATAGATACTATTAGACTCAGGGCATTTATTCCAGGGTTTATTCCTCTCCATATACTATCTATTACACTAATAACAATAATTAGGGGTCCTATACTTGCGAAATTTTTAGTAAAGGCTAACAGAATAGAAAATATTAGGAGAAAATTAGGGAGTAAACCACTGAAAGAAAATATATTAGGATAAAGTATATTTAAGAAGGCTCCTAGAAGAAGCCACAGAGTATCTGATACTATGCTTAATATCCTCTCTTTCAAATTCACCTCTTATTTTACTATCCAAAGGTAATATATATTTGAAAAATTGACCGATGGTATAACAGTAACTCTTAGAAAGGTTTCACCAGGTTTACTATCAACACTTTCTACTCTCCCAACAATTATCCCGCTAGGATACAGTTCACTCACCTCTGAAGTTACAACTATATCTCCCACCTTGACGTCTGTTCCATTAGATATATACTGTAAACTACAAGTACCATCTCCATTCCCTTTTAATACTCCCATGACATTATTTCTTAAAATCTTTACACTTACAGTATTTCCAGGGTCTAATATAAATAAAACTCTAGAGGTATAGTTGCTTACAGAGATAACTTTGCCAATTAACCCATCTTCATTTATTACAGCCATATTTAGTTTTACCCCATCGACTCTTCCTCTATCTAAAAGAATAGTATTTAACCATTGACTTGGCTCTCTCCTTATTACTCTAGCACCTAAAAGATTAAATCTTGGATTACTTTCTTTAAAACCGTAGGCTAATTCTAACCGCTTTAACTCCTTAACTTGATTACTAAGTATACTATTTTCTGCCCTTAAACTAGCTAATTCAATTTCTAAATTCCTATTATGTTCAATAAGTCTAATCTGTCTCTGTAAAAATGAATAAGTAAACATGATGCCATCTTCTATAGAATTTTTTGCCTTAGAAATAAAGCCTCCAATATCTCTTATAAAACTCAAAATCTTTTCAACAGGATTTTCTCCTCTAGACCCTACGGTATCTATAAAGACTATAAGTAGGGCTAATGAGATGATTAAAAGGGTAATAAGAAGATTTTTCAGAACCTTTCACCCTTTCCTCTGTAACTGGTAACTCTCTTTAATATACTGACCTCCTCTAACATTTTTCCTGTGCCTAATGCTACACAAGATAATGGGTCATCGGCTACAAATACCGGCATCTCTGTTTCTTGAGACAGAATCTTGTCTATTCCTTTAAGTAAAGCTCCTCCACCTGCAAGTATAATACCTCTCTCTATTATGTCACTTGCAAGTTCAGGAGGAGTTGCCTCTAGAGCAGACTTTACTGCATCAACAATAGCCATTATCACTGGTTGTAGAGCTCCTCGAATCTCACTACCATTAATTTCTATAGTCTTAGGAAGTCCTGTTAAGAGGTCTCTACCTTTTATCTCCATAGTTAACTCGTTCTCTAAGGAGTAAGCTGAACCTATCTTTATCTTGACTTCTTCCGCAGTTCTTTCTCCTATAAGGAGATTATATTCTTTTTTTACATACTGAATAATGGCATCGTCCATTTCATCTCCGGCTATCCTTATAGATTTAGATGTAACTATCCCACCTAAGGAAATAACTGCTATCTCTGTAGTTCCTCCACCTATATCAACTATCATACTACCTCTTGGCTCTGCTACAGGTAAACCTGCTCCTATAGCTGCAGCCATAGGTTCGTCTACTAGGTACACTTCTCTTGCACCTGCTTTTAAAGCAGCCTCATGAACTGCTCTTCTTTCCACCTCAGTGCTACCACTAGGAATTCCAATTACTACTCTAGGTCTAAGAAGACCTTTTCTTCCCTGAGCTTTACTTATAAAGTATTCTAGCATAGTCTTTGTTATTTCAAAATCTGCAATAACCCCATCTTTCATGGGTCTTATAGCTATAATATCACTTGGTGTCCTTCCCAGCATCCTCTTAGCCTCTTCTCCAACTGCTAAAATTTCAGTAGAACCCTTACTCACCGCTATAACAGTAGGTTCCCTTAGAACTATTCCCCTTCCTTTTAGAAATACAACTGTATTTGATGTGCCAAGGTCTATTCCAATATCTCTAGAAAAAATATTCATATCTCCTCCTCTAACAAGAAATGTCTAAGGACTTCTGTAATTCTTTCTAGAGGAAGTCCCATTACATTATAATAGCATCCTTTTATATACTCTATAAAATTACTACCATATCCCTGTATAGCATAGGCTCCAGCTTTGTCCATATACTCTCCTTTCTCTAAATAATCCTCAATATCTTCTTCTCTTAATCTACGAAATTTTACTGCAGTAATAGCAGCATCCGAGATTAGTTTTCGCTTCCTACAGTCTATAATAGTAAACCCTGTAACTACTCTGTGTATCCTGCCAGATAATAACTTCAACATACCTTTGGCTGAATTCCTATCTATAGGCTTTCCTAGTATTAGTCTAGATAACTCTACTATTGTATCTGTACCAAGAATAATACCCTCTTTTACTGTCTGCCTTACCTTATCAGCCTTTATTTCAGAGACTCTCTTTACAAAACTTATCGGGTCTTCACCTGGAAGAGGGTCAGGCTCTTCCACATTACTAGGTATCACTTCAAAATCTATCCCCAACTTACTTAGAAGCTCTATCCTTCTGGGTGAACTAGATGCTAAGATTAATTTTATCTTCATAGTTTCAATCTTAGAACATAAGAAGATATTATTCCTGTAACAACACCTGTTAGTACCCCTAAAATAGATAGAATGGGGAAAAGATATAAAATATTCTTAGTGTTTATTAAAATACTTACCGTTACTAGTTGTGCACATATATGCATAAAAGCACCAAAAGAACTTACAGATATAGGAGATATATCTCTACTGAAAATTATATAGATTAAAGCCATTCCAATAACACTTACTATAGCTCCACTTAATGAGATGTAAAAAGTTAAAGAGAATAGACTACCTGAAAAGATGGACAATATTATAACTCTAGTTATAGAAATCAGTAAACTTTCTATAAATCCATCAAGATACAATACCAAGACATTTACTATATTTGCTAGTCCAAGTTTTACCCCAGGAACTGGCAATGGAGGTAAAGTACTCTCTAATAACCCTAATATGAGAGCTAAAGCTAACATTAAAGATAATCTTACTAATTTCTTGTTATTCATCCAACTTAAACCTATCCTTTAGATTATCCGACACGAAGATATTATTCTGTGAGTCTACTATTACTACTCCAACTCCTAATTTTTTTGCTAGGTCTAACCCTTCCTTAGGTCCTAGTACAAATATTGCTGTGGATAGAGCATCTGACTCAGTTGCCCTTTTACTAACGACAGTCACACTTTTACATAGGTTAGACGGATATCCTGTCTTTGGATTTAATAGATGATGATATTTAACCCCATCTTTTACAAAATAACGTTCATAATCCCCTGAGGTAGCCACCGCTAAACCTGAATCTAGATAAAGGACTCCTAAAATCTCCTTCTTACCAGTGGGGTCTTTTATCCCAATCTTCCATAATCTTTTAGGTACTCTTTCTAATGTTCTTATCGTTCCACCTGCATTTATAACTGCTCTCTTTACTCTTTTAGCATCTAAGAATTCATATATCTTATCTACTGCATAGCCCTTAGCTATTCCACCAAGATCTAAATACATTCCTTTTACTGTTAATTCTATCTCCGAATCATAGATCTTTACATAATTATAGTTTACTAATTTCAACTTTTCCTTTATCTTACTACGGCTAGGCAGTCTATAATTACCATCCGTAAAACCCCATTCTTTAGTTAAAGCCCCTATAGTTATATCAAATGCTCCATTAGAGAGTTTTGATATCTTTATCGCCTCTTTTACTATCTCTAAGGTATCTTCTGAGACTTCTACAGGTCCTTTCCCTGCAGAAGCATTTATCTTAGCTAGATCACTTGTACCTAAGTTTACATCAAACTTGTTCTGTAAATTTTGCATTATCCTTATTCCTTCATTAGCGACATCTTGCATACCTCGATCTTCTATTTCTATGTATACTAAGGTGTCCATTAAAAAAGATGTTACTCTAGTAGGTTTATAAGATGAACTTATATACCTCCAATATAATATTAGGACTAACAGTATACCTATTATTATGGTAAAGTAATTCTTTATACGACAAGGTGCATAACGTGAACTGGGCACTTCTCAACACAGGCTCCACATGCAATACATTTATCCTGATCAATTATAGGCCAATTATTCTTCATCTTTATTGCACCAACTGGACATACCCTTGCACACATTCCACTCTTTATGCATCCTGCACTACATACCTTTCTAGTATCTCTTCCGGTAAGCTCCTTCGCGCTACATCCTACTATTATCTTAGTATTCTTTGGCACTAAGGCAAAGAGATGCCTCGGGCATACCTGAACGCATATTCCACAAGTTTTACACTTTAAATGATCGATATTGGGAAGACCATCCTCCCCCATACTTAAGGCAGAGAAAGGACAACTCTCAACACAGGTTCCTCCTCCAAGACATCCATATGGACAGGAAATATCCCCACCCCAGATAATAGACCTTATATTACAATCTTTTATACCCGTATAATCAAATTTTCTAATAGCTTTATCCTTTGTTCCCGAACATAATAGTACTAACTTTGTTTCCTGAAGAGAAGGAGCTTCTATCCCAAGAATAGAAGCTATCTTTCTAGTAGTAGATTCTCCGCCAACCGGACAACTATTTATAGAAGCGGTTCCTTTAGATATAGCCTCTGCTAACCCATCACAACCTGGATATCCGCATGCACCACAATTAGCTCCAGGAAGCACTGCTCTAATTCTTTGCTGTAATTCAGATGTTTCTACATAAAAAACTTTATTGGCTAATGAAAGTAAAGTACCCATACCTGCCCCGATCAAGCCTAATGTTATAGCAGGCAATATTATATTCATATTTTAATCCTCCTCCTTCTTTATAGATATACCAAGTTCTTCTAACTGTCTATCATCTACTTCTGAAGGGGCTTCTGTTAATGGACAGAAGGCACTTTGCGTCTTTGGAAAAGCGAGTACTTCTCTTATACTGTCTTCACCTGCCATAATAGCGACTATTCTATCTAAACCCAAAGCTATTCCACCGTGAGGTGGAGCTCCATAAGAGAGTGCTTCTAATAAGAAACCAAACTTTTTATAAGCAGCAGCCTCGTCTAAGCCAAGTATAGAAAAGATCTTCTTTTGCATATCTGGTTCATTATTCCTTATACTTCCACTTCCAAGCTCTACCCCATTAAGGACTAAGTCATACGCATTCGCTCTTACTTTTAGAGGGTCAGTATCTAAAAGAGCTATGTCTTCTCCCTTAGGGGAAGTAAATGGGTGATGTTCGGCTTCTATTCTGTTTTCTTCTCTATTAAAAGAGAAGAGAGGGAAATCTACTATCCAAACAAATGCATATTGTGTATTTGGTTGGAAGAATCTCTTATTTATTTCTAGCCTAAATCTACCCATTGTTTCTCTTGCTATCCCGGGTTCATCAGCTATAAATAATAGTAGATCTCCATCTAGTGAATCTGTAGCCTTCTTTATCTCTGTTATAATGTTATTAGTTAATAATTTACTAAATGGTCCTCTAGGTTCCTTTTGAAGATCAAGCCAAGCTAGCCCCTTTGCTCCAAGAGCCTTAGCAGACTCAGTTAATTCATCTATGGTTTTTCTTGTTACATCACCCTTATTTGGTATCTTCACTGCTATCACTTCTTTACCTTGAAATGGAGGGAATGGAATAAGATTAGCTACTGTAGATACCTCGTAAAGTATAGTGTCATATCTAAGATCAGGTTTATCTGTCCCATATTTATAGTATGCCTCTTGATAAGTCATCCTAGGAAAAGGTAAAGAAAGCTCAATACCTATGGCTTCTTTGAACATTGAATACATAAGACCTTCTACTATGTTAAATATATCTTCTTCATCTATAAATGATGCTTCTATATCTATCTGGGTAAACTCTGGTTGTCTATCAGCCCTTAAATCTTCGTCTCTAAAACATCTAGCTACCTGAAAATATCTGTCTATACCAGCTACCATAAGCATCTGCTTAAAAAGCTGAGGAGATTGAGGTAGGGCATAAAATTTTCCTCTATGAATCCTACTAGGGACAAGATAATCTCTAGCTCCTTCTGGAGTACTTCTAGTAAGTATTGGGGTCTCTACCTCCCAAAAGCCGTTATCTGAAAGATACCTTCTAACTATCTGGGTAACTCTATGCCTTAATTCTATATTCCTCTGTAATCTAGGTCTCCTTAAATCCAAGAATCTATATCTTAATCTAATGTATTCGTCAACTTTTTCTTCCTCGTTTACGTTAAATGGTAATATTTTAGACTTGGAGAAGATTTTTATCTTATCAACTAAGACTTCGATCTCTCCAGTAGAGATTTTAGGATTCTCTGAACCAAGAGGTCTTCTTACTACCTGTCCTCTTACTCCTATAACCCATTCATTCTTTAATTCCTGAGCTATCTCAAAGGAATCTTTACTATATTTTGGATCAAATACGAGTTGTATAATGCCACTTCTGTCCCTTAAGTCTATAAATATTAATCCCCCATGGTCTCTTCGTCTATGGACCCACCCATTCAAAACTACCTCTTTTCCTACATCACCTATTCCAAAATTTCCACAGTAATTAGTCCTCTTAAACTCTTTGTCCAACTAAAGATACCTCCAATTTATCTAGTTCTACTTCTTCTTGATCTCCTGTATTCATGTCTTTAAGTATAACCTTACTTTTTATCCATAAGTCTTCTCTCAAAATTATGGTTCTCTTAGCCTTACTCCTGTCGGCTTCTTTAAGCTGGGACTTCAAATTCTTACCAGTATAACTTATTTCTATTATCAAATTTTTATCCCTTAAATTTTTGGCAAGAATAATAGCCTGAGTAACTAGGTTAGAATCATATGCTATAAAATAATCTGGAACTTCTTCTCCAGCTAATAGAAGCTCTCTTTCCCTAAGCACGTTAATAAGTCTTTCCATCCCTACCGCAAAACCAATACCCGGTAAGTCTGGTCCTCCCAAATCTTTTATAAGTCCATCGTATCTCCCCCCACCGCCAATAGACAGACCTAGGTTATCTACTGTTACTTCAAATGTGGTTTTCGTATAGTAGTCTAGGCCCCTTACAAGCTTAGTATCAAGGATATATTTGATATTAAGAGAATGCAAGGTGTCCTTTACTTTTTCAAAGTGAGTTCTACAGTCATCACATAGATAATCTAATATACTAGGAGCTTTAGATACTATTCTTTTACAGGTTTCAACTTTACAGTCTAGTATTCTAAGGGGATTTTTTTCTAATCTGACTCTACAGTCTTCGCACAATTCATCTACATGGGGGGTAAAGAATTCTCGGAGAGCTTTAGAATATTCTACTCTACAGGTAGCGCAACCAACACTGTTTAGAAGCAAGATTGTATCGTGTAGCCCTAATTCTTCAAAAAATTCAAGTAATAGCATTATCACTTCTACGTCTAGTATATAGGAGGACTCTCCTAGGGCTTCTATTCCTATTTGATGAAACTCTCGCTGTCTGCCAGCTTGAGGTCTGTCATATCTAAACATATCGCCTATATAGTAGAATTTAGCAACTTTACCCGGGACATAAAGACTATTCTCAAGGAAAGCCCTTACTACAGGAGCTGTGCCTTCCGGCCTTAAAGCAACTAATCTCTCCCCTCTGTCTTTAAAGATATACATCTCTTTTCTTACTATGTCACTTTCTTCTCCTACAGTCCTAATAAACATTTCTGCAGGTTCTATTATAGGGGTTTCTATTTCTTTATAGTTATACTTCTTAAATAATTCCCTAGCCTTTGCCTCTACACTTCTCCAATATCTTAATTCATCAGGGAGTATGTCTCTTACCCCTCTTAATGAGGTATATTTTGGCTTCATAAAGCTTTATATCCTCCAAATCAATTATTTAAACTCTATTAGAACATTATAGCATATTCTTCTGCGGATGATTTGGTGGATAAATCGTCTGTCTAGGCACATCTTCTTCAACTTCTACTCCTCTTGGTGCCGCTAAGAATACGTAATCTCCTACCTTTTCCAAACTTCCCTCTAAAGCATATATAGCTCCACTTACGAAGTCTAAAGCTCTAACTGCTTCACTTTTATCAGCAGACTCAAAGTTAACAACTACAATCTTTCCTGTCTTTATCTCATCGATAACCCTTCTAACTTCATCATAATTGTTTAATCCATATATAAATACAGTTACAGTTTCGCGATTCTTAATGGGTGTAATATTCCCCTCTGTCCATAGATTCTCTTCTTCATCTACAAGTCCAAATATCCTTTTAAAAAAATTTCCTATTTTAGACATATTCCCTCCTAATACAGAGTAAATAAAACAAAAAATATCCCTTTATTAAAGATTATAACATCTTTTAATCTGCTAATAAAACTTCATCTCTATTTAAATTGCTGACAACCGCTTCTATTTGATTCCCTCCTAGGACTTCAATAAATCTTTTTTCTATAGAGTTATTACCCAATACATAGACAAAATATCTTTCTCCTTCACTTTTGATTAGACTTCTAGGTATTACTAGTCCTTCTATGGTCCCTATTTTTATATCTAGATTCAGACACCTAGGACCTATGTAATATGGGCTTTTTATCTTGCATAGCCATAGCTCTTTAGGATATTTACTTACCCATTTTAGTAATTCAATATTGATTTCTTTTCCGTCTATGTTTATACTAAACTCATTGTGTACAATAGGAGACTTTCCATCAAGGGTTACATCAAGCAGAACAAATTGTTCTAAGTTATCTATAACTTTAGCTATAATTTCTCCCTTTTTAATAGGGTCTCCATCAGATATGATTCTCGGTTCCTCTATCAGCGAATCTAACTGTAGATTAGTACTATTGATTCCTTTCTCTAATAGAGAGTTTCTTATATTCTCTCTATTGTCTATACTAAAAGAGATTATGCCTGAATTTTGTGTTGCTATGGCAGTGTTATATGATATAATCTTCTGCTTTAAATCATCAATCCTCTGATCCTTTTCCCTTTTCAAATTCTCCATCTCTAACTTTGACTTTTCTATCTCTTTTTTTAGCAAGTCAATTCGAGCATTTAGTTTACTGATATCACCTAATACCTCAGTAATATTATGCTTATTTTCAAGTAAGCTATTAAGAATATTACTTTTTTTAGTCAACTCGAGATAGATTTTCTCTATCTCATCTTTTTTACTTTTTATTAGGTCATTTTTCTCCTTTATCATATTATCATAATAACTTATTATACTATTTACCTCTTTCATATAGATATTGTAGTCTTCAGCGGTGGGAAAGATAGCAGCTACAATCTCTCCCTTTGATACTCTAGTAGAGTCTTTCTTTAATTTTAGCACTATACCACTAACTGGACTATTTATAGTCTCTTCTCTATAAAGGATTATTCCACGGGCTTTAACAGTTCTCTCTATAGCTGAGTAAGTAGGGGATAAAGTCTTTAGAGTATACTTCCATAAATTGGGTTGAACAAAACATATGTAGACTACTATTCCTATAAAGACTTTAGTCAATATATCCCTATATAACCTTTTCATGTCCGAATAAACCTTATAGGACTAAAAGGTATAAACGCCATCTTCATTATTCCTTTTAAGTCCTTACATAAAATTAAAGGGAATAACTTTCTATCGCCTCTAGAAAGAGCTATCTCTAATAGAGATTCTCTAATACTAGCTATATTAACTTTAAATCTTTCTCCCTTTAGTACTTCTATTATTTTTCTCTTTTGCCCTTCTAAAGCTTTTTTATCAAAAGAATTATAGGACTCAAGCGGAGTAAAGGGTTTGGGGATTAGTGGTTGAAAGTTAAAGGATATATAAGCTTTATAATCTTTTAATAGCCTATCTAGTCGCCTTTTAAAGTCTTCCAATGATTTAATCTCTAGCTCATAATCTCCATAACCAAAGATCATATAGAGTTTTGCCCTTTTAAAGCCTACCTTAAAGGAGGTCTCTAATGCTTCTAATATCTTCTCGCTACTTTCCTTCTTACCTAAAGAGGCTCTTATATCTTCGTTTATAAACTCAGGGGCAATAGTTATAGATGTTTCCCCTGCTAATTTTAGAAGCTCAAGGAATTCTCTATCTAAAGTTGATACCCTTAGAGAGGCGATGCTTACCTTTAGTCCTCTATCTATTAACCATTTGAGTAGGTCTTTTATGTAGTGAATACCACCAACTAAGGGTCCCATAAGTCCAACCTTGGAATAGATGCTTTCATGTTGAGTAATAATTCTCTTTACAGTATCTATAGACTTAATTCTACAGGGAAGATATATGTTACCTGCAACACAAAATTTACACATCATAGGGCATCCCCTCTCTATTTCTATAAGAAACATATCACCAAATATTGTGTCTATAGTTTTTACACAAGTATAAGCGGTTTCCCTATCGAAATTCCTAAAGACTCTCCTTTTTATCTCTATCGGCAGACCTTCTAATATAGGCTTACCATCCCTGTAGAACCTAGGTATATATATGCCTTCTATATCTCTAAAAGATAATAGGAGATCTTCCCTTGACTTTACAGAATCTATCACTTCAACATATCTATCAAGAACCTCTTTTATAGCTTCTTCTGCCTCTCCTATCAATATAAGGTCAAAGGCATCTGCTAAGGGCTCAGGGTTGTAAGTCAGACAGATGCCTCCTCCTATTATTAAAGGGTGAGATAAATCTCTTTTAGCAGAAGATATAGGGATAGAAGACCTCTTAAGTATCTCTAGCACATTAAAATAATCTAATTCATAGGAAATAGAAAAACCTACAATATCATGTTCTTCTATAGGCTTTAATTGCTCTATAGATAGAGGGGGAAGATTATCTTGAGGTAAGAAGATTCTACTACACGAAAAATAGGGATGATCATTAATGAGTCTATAGAGTAAATGAATAGCTAAACTTGACATCCCAACTCTATAAGAGTTGGGATATACTAATCCGAACGAATATTCCTTTATTTTGGGTTTTAGACCATCCTCTCTTTCTCTTATCTCCTCTAGATATTTCTTATATTCCCAGCCTATAGACGTACTAACTATCTACCCCTTTATGTTTTCTCTTCTAGAATATATGTCACTTTTTCTTATAAAAGAGGGAACGTCAATCTCGTCTATATTAAATCTAGTAAATTCTATCCCTTCTTTCTTAAGTATTCTCCTAGCTTTAGAATCAAAACCGGTAGCTATTACTGTCACTTTTATCTTCCCCTCCATCTTCTCATCTATAACTGCACCAAACTTTATATTGGCATCACTATCTGCAACTTTGGATATTACTTCCGCCGCTTCATAAACCTCTGTAAGGGTGAGGTCTGGACCACCAGTGACATTAAAGAGGACTCCTTTTGCTCCATCAATCTTGTCCTCAATAAGAGGGTTTGATATAGCCTTAGAAGCAGCTTCCACTGCTCTTTGTTCTCCGGAAGCTTCTCCAATCCCCATCACAGCAGACCCAGAATCTTGCATAATTGTCCTCACATCGGCAAAATCAGGATTTATGATACCTGGAGTTACAATAATATCTACTATCCCTTGAATTCCAGCTTTAAGCACTTCGTCTGCCATCTTAAATGCCTCTATCATAGTGGTAGTTTTAGTACTTATAGATAGAAGTTTGTCATTGGGAATTACAATAAGCGCATCTACTTTACTCCTCAATTCTTCTATAGCTTTCTCTGCAACTAGCATCCTTCGTTTTCCTTCAAAGGAAAAAGGCTTAGTAACTATAGCTACTGTAAGTATCTTAGCCTCTTTAGAAAGCTGTGCAATAACCGGAGAAGCTCCACTTCCAGTTCCTCCACCCATACCAGCAGTAATAAATACCATATTAGCCCCTTCTATAGCTAACATTATGTCCTCTTTACTTTCTTCTGCAGCTTGTCTCCCGATCTCAGGGTCAGCTCCAGCGCCTAATCCCTTTGTAAGTTCCGCTCCTATCTGAATCTTCCTCTCTGCCTTAGAACGGTTTAATACTTGTAGATCTGTATTTACCGCAATAAACTCTACCCCCTTAAGATCAGACTCTATTATTCTATCTACCGCATTTACCCCCCCTCCACCAACACCTATAACCTTTATTTTAGCAGGATTACTCATATCGCTCACTGCTTTCCTCCTTTTCTTCTATAAGCCCTAGAAACCACTCTCTAATTTTGAACGAGATATGTTTAAAAAGATTTTTCTCGCTTATCATATCTTCTCTATTTTTATTTGAAGCTACTAACTCTAACATCCCTAAAGCAGTTCCATATATAGGATTTCTAAGAGTCTCCCAAATGTCTTCTACAGTTCTAGGATATCCTATTCTTACTGGACTTTCAAAGACTCGCTCTGCTACTGAGCTTATATCTTTAAGAAGTGCAGAACCTCCGGTAAGTACTACTCCAGAAGGTATTAGATAACTTAGGTTCAAGTTATAAAGATTAGCGTTTACAATGTTAAATATATCTTCTACTCTGGCTTCTATTATTTCAAAAATGGTCTCTTTAGAAAGATCTCGTTCTAATCCCTTAAATCTTACTCTAATTGTCTCTCTCTTGTCTACTTTTAAAAGATCACAGCCACCATATTCAACCTTGACAAATTCTGCGGTATCAAATGGTAGTTTAAGAAGGATGGAGAGGTCATTTGTGATATGATTTCCACCCGCTGGAACCACAAAGCTAAAGTATAGAGAGCCATTCTTGAATATAGCAACATCAGTAGTCCCACCTCCTATATCTATAAGGCATACGCCATCTTTCATCTCTTCTTTGGTAAGAGTAGCCTTGCCTGAGGCGTAAGGTTGTAAAATAATATCCTTAACCTTTAGTCCAGCATTTTCTGTGGCCTTTACTAGATTTTGGATATGAGATACATTTCCTACAATTATGGTAGTATCGACACTTAATTTTTTCCCCTTCATACCAATTGGATTCTCTATCTCTTTTATCCCATCAACTACAAAAGATCTTGGAATAGAATGGAGTATAATTCTATCTGATGGTAACTTACAGTTAGATGCATTTTTTATGGCACTCTTAACATCATATTCGGTTATTATTCCATCTCTATTAGATATCTCTACTTCGCCCCTACTTACAACTGTAAATATATGGTCTCCTGTTACTCCTATACTTACTTCTCTCAACTTAGCCTTGCACATCTTTTCCGCATTTTTTACTGCATT
The DNA here is from genome assembly GCA_049970495.1 of bacterium. Lineage (GTDB taxonomy): Bacteria > DUMJ01 > DUMJ01 > DUMJ01 > DUMJ01 > DUMJ01. Next base: position 2,935 of record JBMFMV010000035.1, on the reverse strand, counting down.
CGTTATAGATTCTGATAACTTGGTAAGATCAGTTACAGCACCTTTTTTCATCCCAGATGAAGGAGTAATATCATAACCCACTATTTGATATCCTTTAGGTTCCATCTGAGCAACTAATACACAGATTTTCGTTGTCCCTATATCTAAGACAGAAACAAGTCTCTCTTTACCCACCTTTGACCTCTTTTGATTTTAATGATAGCTTTCTTATTATATATCTTCTTATCACTGCTAAATTCTGGAATATTCTCACCCCGAAGGCAACAATGGCAGCAAGATACAAATCGACTCCAAGTCTATCACCCATAGATATCAGTATAACTCCCAAAAGAGAATTTACAAAGAAGCCAGATAAAAACACTGTAGCATCAAATGTGGATTCAAGAATAGTTCTTATACCCCCAAATATAGTATCTAGCGCTACTAATATTACTATTGCAATATACCGAGCATAGAATGGTATAACCTGAATAGGAAGAAAGATTCCTATCACAATACCTATCAGTAGAGCAATCACAGGTATTAAAGCCTTAGTCATTCTTTCACCTGAGCATATCTTAATGAAATGCTTCCTTCGTAAGGAGGAAGCTCTATCAAATCACTCTTCTCTATCTTTAACATAATACCATATTCTTTAGATATGTATGTTAATGCTGAGATAATTCCTCCAGGCATATTAAGTGCACTCATAAGTGAATTAGCATCACCAATAGCTTTTACTATATATGGGGGAGCCAATCTTACCCCATTTACTAATATAGTAGTTCCTACACACCTTATTTCGCTAGTAACTACTATTCTCTGATTGTTTATCACTATAGCCTCTGCACCTGAGCTCCATAGCTCATTTACAATCTCCCTCAGGTCATAATCATGAATTATATAGTTCTCTGGATTTTCTCCTACCTTTATCTTCCTTTTACTATCATCTAAGGTTATGATAACGCCAGGACCTTTAACTGGTAATAGGCCAGCCCATAACTTTACCCTATTAAGTTCCTTTAACATACCCTCTAAGACAGTCTTTTCTCTAGCTGAGGATTCTTCGTACTGTCTGATTTGTTCCCTAAGGATAGTTATTTCTTGAATTAAATCGTTCCTTTGAGATTCGAGTTTTTCTAGTAAGTCTATGAGTTGTTCATTTCTCATACTAAAAAGTGTGTACTTAGGGGTCTCATAAAATCTTATCTGAGTAACAGATAAAAGTCCTATTATAAAGCACACTATAGATAATGCCCAAATAGTCTTGCTATTCATTATCTTTTACTTTACCCTCTATTACAGTAGGGAATTTTAAACTCCTTACATCAATCTCTTTAAGATTTATACCTTGTTTTTTCGTAGCGTCTATTACCTCTAATACCAAATCTAACTTCTTATCTAGATTTTCAAAATTTCCTAGTCTGCATAATATATCATTATAAAGTATAGCATAAACTTCATTATCTTTTATCTCTATTTGCTTCAATAAAGGAAACTTTACTATCGGTAGTTCCCTCTTTAGAATAGAGATAACTATACTCTTCTTCGATTTCGGATACACTAGAAGTTTATCTAGATATATGTAAGAATCCTCTTTAAAATTAAAAGATTTATTATCTATCCCTTTTGCTTCCTTTAAGCTATTTAGTCCCCATATTCCACCTGTAACTATGGTAAATGTCAGAAACCATATAATTATCTCATATCTAGAACCCAATTATATTTACCTCCGGTTCTAGTTTTATACCAAAGAGTTTATACACTCTTTCTTGTATGTTCCTTATAACGTAGTATATATCATCTGCACTATTACCGAAATTAAGGATAAAATTAGCATGAATTGTAGAGACCTGAACATTTTTGTAGACAAAACCTTTGAAACCTGCTTCTTCTATCAGTTTTCCCGCGCTCATTCCGGGTGGATTCTTAAAGACTGAACCAAACTGCCTGGGATATTTAGGTTGTGTCTTTCTCAATAAAGCGGCGGAGGTCAATCCTTCCTTTATTTTATCTAAACAAGACTCTTTAAGCTTTAGTGATACTTTGGTTAATACAAGTTTCTTTCCTCTAAATTCGCTACCTCTATAGAAAAAACATGGTTCACTCTTGACTATAAGAGTTCCTTCATCATTTATAAATTCTACAGTATCTACAATATCCCCTATAGAACCGTACTTAGTTCCTGCATTCATAACGACCGCTCCACCTACACTTCCTGGTATACCTACTAGGGGTTCTAAACCAGAAAGATTATATCTCATAGAGAGTTTAATCAACTCTCCTATAGAGACTCCACTCTCTGCCATCATGGTATCTCCTTGTAGAGAGATACGCTTTAATTTACCCATATATATGACAGCCCCTTTAAAACCTTTATCAGACACTAAAAGTTTAGAACCATTTCCTAGTACAAACCAGTCATAACCTTCTTTAGTAAGAAAAGAAATCGCCTCTAGGATATCATCTATACACTCAGGTACAATAAACCAGTTAACTTTGCCCCCTGCTTTTATCGTAAGATAACGTGAAATTGGCTCATTTTTTCTAATTTCTCCTTTAATCTTGAAACTATCTGTTTTCGTATACAATCTATATCCCCCGCTCCCATAAAGACTATAACACTTCCATCTATACCTAATAATTCTAACTCATTCTCTAACTCTTCATTACTTCTTATCCATTTACTGTTTCTGTTTAGTACTAACAGTTCATTAAGGATTAGTCTACTATCTACACCTTCTATAGGTCTTTCAGACGCAGGATAAATATCTAGAAGAAATATGTAATCTGCAGTAGATATAGAGTTAGCCATTTCTTTGTATAGATAGTATGTCCTACTATACCTATGAGGTTGAAATACCAAAATAATTTTTTTGCCTCTAGCCATTATCCTAATAGCCTCTAATGAAGCTTTGATCTCTGTAGGATGATGGGCATAATCCTCTATGATTAT
>JBMFMV010000034.1:0-19770 GCA_049970495.1 bacterium | reverse complement strand
GTCCATTAACCTCTAAGCCTTTTCCCAAATCTTAGTTTCATAGTTAATACTCTATCCGTTGAAAAGATTCTTCCAGCAATAAATACTAACACTATGAATACTACCAACATATAGAGGACACCGTATAGGACTATAGAGTAATTCCCAAGCATAAGATTCTGGGAGGCTAAGAATGGATGGGTAAAAGGTATAGCCAATACTAAAGTCTTTAGAAAAGGACTAAGGGAATTTATATCTGAGATTATTGTAAGAAAGTATGGTATAAGTACTAAAAACATAAGTGGGAATGAGGCGCTCTGTGCACTTTTTAAATCTTCAGCTAAGACCCCTAGTATAGTAGCTAGAGCTAATGCGCATAGTATAGCCAAGAAGAGTGAAATTCCTAATAGTATATAACTATTAAGAGTAAACCTTAAATTTAACTTTTGTACGACCTCATTTATCCGTGCACTACTAGGGATATTCCCCATAAAACTGCCCATGTAGAATCTAAAACCAATCATATATATCCCGGCAGAGACTAATCCTACTATACCAGATGCAACCATCTTAGCCATAACTATATAATTCCTACTTATAGGAACAGTAAGAAGTGTCTCTAGCGTTTTATCCTGTTTCTCCATTGCTATAGCAGAAAGCACCATCTGAGAAGAAAAAGCTAACACCATCATAAGTATAATTGGGATAAAGATAGATTGAGAGCTTACAAAGTTATTTACGTCTGATATGGAACCTTCAGCTATCCTATCTTTAACCACTATAAAGCCTCTATTCTTTATAGGATTCTTCAATATGCTAGGACTGATATTAGGTACTTTAGTTTTCAGAATATTATCCGAGATGTAATTATTTATAGAGGCTATTATCTGATTTATTAATTCTGAGTTTATAGAGGAGCCCATAGAAAAACTTCGGATAAAGACATAGGTCTCTATCTCCTTTGGTTGAAATTTGGATATTGAATCTGCAAAGCCTTCTGGAATGATTAATAATAGAGGTATATTATTCTTTCTAGCATTATCAATCGCAATTGTTTTGTCTTTAGTATCCAATAGATTTATCCTAAAATTAGCAAAGACAAGATCCCTTAATATCTCCCTAGAGAGTTCTGAGTTATCAAGATTAAGGATGTATATGTCTTTAGCCCCTTGCACCTTACCCATCTCTGACCTAGCTATATTGCCTATAAAATAGAAAAGGACAATAGTGAAAACTAGAGACGCTATAAGCTGAATAGTGATTAATTCCTTTATTTCCTTTTTTAAGAGATTTATTAGTTTTTTCATTCTACCACTATCCTCCTGAATACCTCCTCTAGATTCCTTGAGGAATATTTATCCTTTAACTCTTGAGGGGTTCCAGTCTCTAGAATTCTTCCGCTATCTATAATGGAAACCCTATCAGAGAGGAATTCTATCTCTAGCATATTATGTGAAGAGAGCAGAACAGAAACCCCCTCTTTTGCAAACCTCTTTATAATCTCTCTGACTTCTAAGGAGTTTATTACATCCAAACCGGATGTAGGCTCATCTAGTATAGCCAGTTTAGGCTTAATCATTAATGCCCTTGCCAATAATAACTTCCTTACCATACCTTTACTATAAGTTCCTACTTTATCTTTTAACCTCTCCCCTAGATCAGCTATTTCTTCTCCTCTTTTGATGAATTCTTCCACCTCCTTGTCATCTCTTGCATAGAAACTAGCCATAAATCTTAAGTAGTCTATACCAGTTAAATTTTTATAAGCCCCTGCCTCTTCGGGTAGATAACTTATCCTCTCTCTTATCTTATCTGGCTCTTTCCTGACATCATACCCCATAAGTTCTACTGTCCCTTTATCAGGAGAAAGAAGAGTAGCAACAATCCTTAAAGTAGTGGTTTTGCCAGCCCCGTTAGGACCAATTAGAGCAAAAATCTCGCCCTTTCTAACTTCAAAGTCAATCCCTTTTAATGCATTAATCTTACCATAAGACTTACATAAGTTTCTTACCTTAAGAACCGCTCCCATTAGTATTTCCTCCTATAGTCTCAATTCAAAAATCTTAACCCTTACCTCTTTATCATAGATATTAAAATCCTAGCTAAAAAACTTAGTATTGGATTACATGTCCATTATATCATAAGAGTCTTCTCAATTCATTAAAATCGTCCCCTGCCTCTTACAGCGATAAGATCTATGAGACTATCTATTTTATCATGTGATAGAATAGAAGAAAAAAAGGAGGGAATTTATGGCAAGGATACCGATAGCCTTACAGTTATATTCAGTGAGGGAGGAGTGCGCAAAAGATTTTATTGGAACGATCAAGGCAGTCTCAGAGATGGGGTATGAGGGGGTTGAATTTGCCGGATACTATAACCTAGATGCAAAGGAGATTAAAAGGATACTTGATGATTTTAAACTAAAGGTAGCCGGTTCTCACCTTGGGATTAATACATTACTTGGTGATGAACTTAAAAAGACTGTAGAGTTTAACTCTATCTTAGGTAATAAGTTTCTTATAGTCCCTGCTTTGCCTCAAGAATATACAAAAACAAAGGAAGGTTGGCTTAAAGCTGCAGAGTTATTAAGTGAGATATCTGAAAAGGTAAAGCCATATGGTATGAGAGTAGGGTATCACAACCATGACATAGAGTTTAGACCTATAGATGGAGAGATACCTTGGGATATACTCTTTCAAAATGTTAGTAAGGATGTAATTATGCAGTTAGATATAGGTAATGCTATGCATGGATCAGCAGATCCAATAGAGATACTTAAGAGGTATCCTGAACGTGCCACTACTGTACATCTAAAAGAATACCCATTCAGTGCTCCAGCAATAGGAGAAGGCGAGGTAAAGTGGGAAGAGATATTTAATCTATGTGAAACTATAGGGGGTACCGAATGGTACATAGTAGAGTATGAGACACCTGGGCGTCCTCCGCTTGAATCGGTTAGGCGTTGTATAGAGAATCTGAGGAGGATGGGTAAATAGTAAGTCTGGCAATTTTAATAGGGGCAGAAACTTCTGCCCCTATTTCTTATCCTAGAAAAGTAAGTTGTGTCCTTTTAGGAGGTTCTTGATTACCCTCTCTGTATTCTTTACCTATAAGCTCGCACTTTTTCATTCTATAGTATCTATAGTCCTCCCAAGACACATCAGGAGGGACTCTATGGTCCGTATGAGGTATAAATCCACCATCTTTGAGAAGAGGTGTTAATCTTTCAAATTCTTTATCTATAGCCTCTTTCCCTGCTATAAGTGCCCTTTTATCGAAATAACCTCTCAAGGCTACCTTCTTACCAAATTCATCCCTTATCCTATATGCATCTGTATGTGCTGCCTCAAGAGGAAACATGACATTTATTCCTCCCTCTAACCATAAGCCTACAAGTTGATGTATATTTCCGTCACAGTCTAACATATGGAATTCGCATCCACACTCCCTTCTTAAAAACTCAGTGACCCTCTTATAACGGGGGACCATAAGCTTTTTAAACATAGCTGGTGATATAAGAGGACCCTGTCTATAGCACATATCCTCCCACCAGAGCCCCATATCTATCTTGCATTTTCCAGCTATCTTCTCATACACTTTGAGCATAAGCATAGTGAGATGCTCCATCATCTCTTCAACCCATTCTGGGTCGTCATAGAGGGCTATAGATAGATTCTCTACACCCATCCAATTTCGTAACCAACCGTACAGAGAACCACAATTGATAAAGATTGGATAATCAGCATCAAATGTAAGTTTGCATAATTCATCTATGTTCTCTGGAATTCTCTTGGGATCATCAGGATTTAACCTTTCATCCCTAATCTTTTCCCAGTCTTTTCTGGTCTCTATAGCAAATCTCAGGTATTTCGGAATTGAAGCTCCATATTCTGGCTTCATCACCTCTGCAATAGCACCGTCTCCGTCTTGAACTATAAGATGGGTTTCTTTCTCTTCAAGAACCTTATATTCAAAACCTGGTAATAAACCAGTACGGACATAGGGCATTGGTCCATATTCAGTATTATCTGTATGGAAGTAATAGTCTATCGCTGCATCAGTTCCCACATATTCTTTAGGTAATCCTTCATTATGCCATCTTTCTATAGTCTGCTCCCATGCTCCAAACTCAAAATCGGGAACTCTGTCTACAGATTCTCCTCTAAGACACCTAAGTAATCTTTCTCTGTGTGTCATCTTTCTCCTCCTTACTGTTTTTAGAAAATTATATATTCAAATTATAGAGAATACAAGGTTATACTTTATCATAAAAGTTACTTTAAATATGTGGTAAAATTGTATTATAGCGAATAGAGAGACCTATCTATGGATAATTTCTTCCGGGATAAAAAGGATACAGACTTATATAGAGAGATAAAGCTAGATGTATCTAGGATGCGTGTGGTTACCTCTTTATTTTTTGGTATTGCCTATATAATACTGGCAAGAGATAGTAAATATTTCTTTATTCCTATTATTTTTGGAATATTTTTTGTCCTATCGCAAGTAATAAGATATGCCTCTTTTAATTCCCCATGGATACCATTTATACTCTCCCTACTAATAAACATATCTACCGTTATTAACACTGGAATTCAGAGAAGCCCATTTATACTTCTCTTTCTGATTCCTGTTATAACTCACGGTATAGAAAGAGAGCCAATATGGGCGCTGAGGATAGCAGTTGTAAATACGTTCTTTTTGGTAGTCATAGAAATATACTCTGCTATCTGTAGAGATTTCTTTGGTATAGCCTACATAAACAGTATAATAGTCCTTATGTATTTTCTTTCAAGAATAATAATGAAATCCCATGGTTCATTATTAATCTATGCTGTAAATATGGAAGAGATGGCACACTTAGATCCTCTTACAGGACTTTATAATAGGAGAGCACTTGAAAAGTATATTGATACTATGATTTCGACAAGGACTCCCTTTACATTGATGATGTGCGATCTTGACGGATTTAAAAGGTACAACGATACCTATGGACATCAGGCAGGAGATATAGCTCTTAAAAGATTTGCAAGTTTATTAAAGGAGTCTATCAGGTCTACAGACCTAAGCTTTAGATATGGGGGAGACGAATTTGTTATAGTTCTTCCGGGAGAATTAAATGATGTAAAATTTTTGTGTGATAGAATAAGGGATAGATTGAAGAAAAGTATAAAAGGTATAGATATATCATTCGGTCTATCTGTCTTCCCTAAAAATGGTAATTCTTTAGATAAGATACTTGCCACTGCAGATGTTTCTCTCTATGAGGCAAAGAGAAAATCTAAAGGTAAAATGGAGGTGTCTGACGGAGATATCACAATGGAAGAAGATAGCATTTCCTAACTATTACTGATCACCTAGGAAGAATTATGTGAACTAGAGAATCATATAAGATTTCTGTATCAGATAATGTTTCAATATCTTGGAAACTAATAACAACTAAGAGAGATTTAGAGATCTACAGCTTAATCTCTACTTATAAGAAAGAGTTTTATAGGGCATTTTTGAATATGTCCTCTAGGGGCCTGCATGTTAAGTGTTTTACAACTATATTTTATTAAAGATCAGGAAGGGGTGTCTTATAGTGAAATACATTGATATTGGCGGAGAAAAATTAAATGCTTCAGAGATTGCGTTAGGCTGTATGAGAATAGCTAATAAACCAATAAAAGAGGTACAAGAACTTATAAATACAGCCTTAGAAGAGGGGATAAACTTTTTCGACCATGCTGATATATATGGTGGGGGTAAATCTGAAGAGGTATTTGCTGAGGCTATAGGGATGAACCCAGATGTTAGAGAAAAGATTATTATTCAAACAAAGTGTGGTATTAGGAGAGGATATTATGACTTTTCTAAAGAGCATATCTTAGAGTCTGTAGATGGAAGCCTAAGAAGGCTTAAAACTGATTATATAGACATTCTACTCTTACATCGTCCTGATACCTTGATGGAGCCAGAGGAAGTTGCAGATGCATTTTCAATACTTCATACTACTGGAAAGGTAAGGAATTTTGGCGTGAGTAATTTCCATCCAATGCAGATCGAATTACTAAGTAAGTATATAAATCAGCGAATTATTGTAAATCAATTACAGCTCAGTATTGCCCATACTGGTATGATCGACTTTGGATTTAACGTGAATATGAAGGTCGATCAGGCTATAAATAGAGATGGTAGTGTTTTAGAATACTGTAGATTAAAGAATATAACAATACAAGCTTGGTCTCCTTTCCAATACGGATTCTTTGAAGGAACTTTTATGGGAAGTAGTAAGTTTAGAGAACTTAACGATAAGATAGAGGAGATTGCCAATAAGAAAGGTGTTCCAAGTATTGCTATCCCTATAGCATGGATACTGAGGCATCCGGCAAAGATACAACCGATAATTGGCACTACAAATCCTTCTAGATTAAAAGATATATGTAGGGCTTCAGAAATTAATCTCTCAAGAGAAGAGTGGTATGAGTTATACCGTTCTGCAGGGAATAAATTACCCTAGGTAGTCTCTTATAGAAGAGTCCTATCTACATTGACAGAGGAATGTCAAATTTAGTATATTATTAGTATCTTAAAACTAAAAAATATGGAGGTGGAACAGATGAATAGAGCGTGGAAAAGGGTAGTTGGGCTTTTGGTAATGGCAGTTCTTGTCTTTACACCACTTTTTACCAATGCCCAGACGGTCAATGTAAATAAAGATGGTTGGTTAGATGAGGTGGTCTTTTTCCCAGAGAAGGATTTAGCTAAAGCCATCGATATGATGACCAAGGGGGATATGGATGTCTTCTTCAAGGACATTGACGATCCAGTTCTATTTAGAAGGGTTAAGGAAAATCCTCAACTTGCTTATTCTATGTCTTTTGGCCTCTATAACGAACTAACATTTAACCCGGTGGGTCCAGAGTACAAAGATGGTAGGCTTAATCCATTTAGTAATGCTAAGATAAGAGAGGCAATGAACCTAATAATAGACAGACAATACATTGTAGATGAGATAATGGGTGGACTTGCTACCCCTAAATTTGTCCCTCTATCTAAAGGTTTTCCAGAATATGAAAGGTACAAGACTACAATCTCTACAATAGAAACTACCTATAAGTATAGCTTTGCTAGAGGACAAAAGATTATATCTGATGAGCTCAAGAAGATGGGAGCAGAGTTAAAGGGTGGTAAGTGGTACTATAAAGGAAAGCCGGTCACAGTAAAGTTTATTATCAGGACCGAAGATAGAAGGAAGGCTATAGGAGATTATGTCTCCGGTCAGTTAGAAAAGTTAGGATTTACAGTAGAAAGAATGTATAAGACGTCAAGAGAGGCATCTCCTATATGGATGAGAGGAGACCCTGCAGAAGGTCAATGGGATATTTATACAGGTGGTTGGATTACCACAGTAGTTGCTAGAGATACTGCTGACAACTTCCAATTCTTCTATCTGCCTGATTCAACTATGTCCTTCTCTCCGCTCTGGAAAGCTTATACGCCGACGAAAGAATTTAGAGATTTAGGGAATAAACTGGCCAATAAGAATTTCTCGAGTATGAAGGAAAGAAATCTCCTTATGACTAAGGCATTGTACCTTGCTATGAAAGATTCGGTAAGAGTATGGCTAGTAGACCAGAACTCTGCTTGGGTAAGGCGTAAAGGAGTTGATGCAACGGCAGACTATGCTGGAGGATACTCGGCGAGAATGTGGCCCTATACACTAAAGTTTACTGATAAGACTGGTGGGAGAATCAGAGTCGGAAGTACAGAAGTTATTATAGACCCTTGGAACCCAGTAGCTGGATCTAACTGGATCTACGATAATATGTTAATAGAGGCAACATTAGGTAGAGCATACATATGGCATCCACAGACAGGATTACCAATCCTATTCAAGATAAAGAGTGCAGAAGTTACAGCGCAGAAAGATGTCCCAACATTTAAGAATCCTGAGACTACATGGCTAAAGCTTACTAAGGTTGATAAGGTTACTGTTCCTGCTGATGCTTGGTACGGTTGGGATGTAAAGAAGCAAAACGTAATTACTGCAGGAGAAGCGGGAGTAAAAGAGGCTAAGGTAAAGGTAGTAGTAAACTATGATGATATTATTGGTAAGGATAAGTATCATGATGGTTCAGTTATGAGCACCGCAGACTTCATAGTAGATTGGATTATTGGGTTTGAAAGAGCAAGTAAAGATAGTAAACTTTATGATGAATCCTATGTTGATACATTTAATTCTTGGAGGGACCAGTTTGTAGCTTGGAAGATAGTAAAGACAAATCCCCTAGTTATCGAATACTATATCAATTACTCTGAACTTGATGCTGAACTTACCGCTATTGCATTTGCTGTTTCTGGCTATTATCCTTGGCATTTATATGCTATTGGGATAAGGGCAGAAGAAGAGGGTAAACTTGCGTTTAGCGCTGATAAAGCAAAGGAGAAAAAGGTAGAGTGGATGAACTACATTGGTGGACCAAGCTTATCTATTCTTAAAGATGTAGTAGAGAGGAGCGAAAAGGAAGGATACATACCATTTAAGAATTTTGTTGGAAAGTATGTAGATCCATCGGTAGCCAAAGAAAGGTTCTCTTCTCTTAAGAAGTTCTACGAGAAGTATGGACATTTCTGGGTAAGTAATGGGCCATACTATTTAGAGAAGGTAGATGTAGTTGCCCATACCGCATTACTTAAGAACTCCAAGTTTCTAAAGTAACAGATAAGGTTTTCATTCACTTTTTGATATGACCCAGAGGGTCTTGTCCCTCTGGGTTTTTGATTGTATAATAAGATTCAAAAAGGAAGGAGGATGATTATCAATTAAGAGTTTATTGAAATACATATTAAAGCGCGGATTATCACTATTTTTGACTGTAGTAGTAGCTGTATATCTAACTATAGTAATAGCTAATGCCGGTGGCTATGTAGATAAGATAGTAGAGACAGAGCTTAGGTTTAATATAGCTATGCGATTTAAAGATGACCCATCATTTAGGAACCTGTCTGAGGAGCAACAGAAAGAACTTATAGAGAGTAGATTTAAACATGAGATGAAAAGACGTGGTTTAGATATGCCTTTTCCTATTAGGAGTATGTATCATCTTAAAGATGCAATTACCCTAAATCTTGGAAGGGCTATGTACATGACAAGTGATGGAGGTTCTGCACTAGTAAGGAATATAATCTTAGAGAGACTTCCTGTCACTATCATACTTTTTACAACGGCAACTGTAGTTAACTTTTTCTTGCATCTCTTCTTAGGGCTAAGATTATCTAGGAAATATGGTTCATTCTGGGATAAACTAGTTATAGCCCTCTCACCTACATCTGTTATTCCTGGATGGTTTTATGGTATATTCCTGATAATGATCTTTTATTCATGGCTACATATACTTCCAGCAGGAGGATTGGTCGATTATCCTCCTCCTTCCGGAACCATCCCCTACTTTTTAAGTGTGTTGAAGCATATGATACTGCCTTTGGCTTCTTGGATTATAGCCAGTCTATTCTTAGGTATATATCAAGAGAGGACATTTTTCCTTATCTACTCTACCGAAGACTATGTAGAAGTTGCTAAAGCCAAAGGACTTACACCCAGACAGATAGAGAATAGATATCTTTTAAAGCCTGCTCTTCCCCCGGTAATTACAGGATTTGCATTAAGCGTTATCTCTTCTTGGACAGGAGCTATAGTTACTGAGGCGGTCTTTAACTGGCCAGGTCTGGGACAGGTAATATCTCAGGCTATTAGTTATTTTGACGCTCCAGTAATAGTTGGGGTGACAGTTGTCTACGCTTATCTTTTAGCTATAACTGTTCTTGCTTTAGACATTATATATGCAATAGTAGATCCTAGAATGCGGATACAGGGGTAAAAGGATGAAAGGACAAGAGATCATATCTGAATATAGCTTTAAGGGCATTTTAAAAGAAGTCTTAAGCTATAAAGCGGGGGTATCTGCACTTGTTATACTAGCATTCTTTGGAGTTCTTATTATATATACAGTAATATCGTTGCCGTATAATGAGACGATAGCTCTTTGGAATAGTAGTACTGCCTTTCTTAAAAATCCAAGGAATGCTGAGCCAGTATGGTGGAGTATATTTACAAAGAAGAAAAAGCCGAGAAACATAGAGTTAAATATAGATATTAATGGTAGTGATCTCATTCAGGAGGGAGGTATCTTTAGGGGAGAAGTAAGAAAAGATTTTGTCTATAATTATGATGATTTTCCTACAGAGTTTAACATATTCTTCAAGGCTAACTATAAAAGAAGCTCTCCAATAGTAAGAATATACCTAGTTCGACCAGATGGAGATAAGATACTACTTAAAGAGCATACTTTAAGGTCTCAAGATGATACTCTCTATTTAAGTAATGACTTTTCTCTTGAGAATAAATTAGATACTCATGTGAGGTCGAAGGTAAGTGAGCCTATCGACTTTTCTATAACCACTACTAGGGCATTGTTTATGAAGTATTCTAGTAGACTAGAAGTCCTTAAAGGAGATTACTCTCTGATACTAGAAGCAGAATTAGAAAATAAAGAGGATTCTCTTACAGCTGATGTGGTGTTTTATGGTTCTGTCTATGGTATAGCAGGGACAGACCATCTGAGAAGACCTATCCATATCGCTCTGTTATGGGGTGCCCCCCTAGATCTGTCATTTGGCTTAGGTGCATCCTTAAGCATTACTATTATACAGTTAATTATAGCGACCATAAGTGGATGGTTTGGTGGTTTGACAGATTCTCTTATCCAGAGATTTACTGAAATTTATATGGTTTTACCCTTCCTCCCTATCATGATAATGATATCTCTATTTTATAAATTAAACCTCTGGAGTTTGCTTGTTGTAGTTATTCTTTTAAGTGTCTTTGGTTTTGGTATAAAGACTACTAGAGCGTTAGTCTTACAGGTAAAGACTTTACCATATATCGAATCTGCACAGGCATATGGGTCAAGTAGTTGGAGGATAATATTCCTGTATATAATTCCAAAGATACTTCCTCCAGTAGTTCCAGGGTTGGTAGCATCCGTTCCTGTGTATGTATTCCTTGAGGCTGTACTATCCCTATTTGGTGTTTTAGACCCTACTCAACCTACATGGGGAAGAGTTATAGAGGATGCTTTTTCTAACGGAGCTCTGTATAAAGGATATTTCTATTGGGTTCTAATACCATCATTCCTCTTAATACTTACTGCTATATCTTTTTCTCTATTAGGATTCGTCCTAGATAGGATAGTCAATCCAAAGTTAAGGGAGCTATAAGATTATGGAGAATAGTGATCTGCTGAAAGTCCAAAATTTTAGTCTCTCGTATAGAACCAGAAAGGGGGATGTAGAAGCGGTAAATAATATTAGCTTTGACCTGAAAAAAGGAGAAACATTGGCTATAGTAGGAGAATCTGGATGCGGTAAAAGTTCTTTGGCTCGTGGACTTATTAGGCTATTCCCGAGAAATATAAAAAAAGTGGAAGGGAAGATACTCCTAGACGGAAAAGATGTCCTATTTCTTGATGAAGAAACATTTAGGAGAGAGATAAGGTGGAGAGAAATATCTATGGTCTTTCAAGGAGCAATGAACTCTTTAAACCCAGTTCTAAAGGTAGTTTTTCAGGTGGCAGAACCACTTATGGTCCACTTTGGAATGGATAAGGAATCTGCCTTTAAAAGAGCTAAAGAAGTTTTAGGTTTAGTTGGTATATCTTCTGCCTTTGCAGAAAGATATCCGTTTGAACTAAGTGGTGGTATGAAACAGAGAGTTGTTATAGCTATGGCGCTTATTACAAATCCAAAGTTGGTACTTTTGGACGAGCCAACATCTGCTCTAGACATAATAACCCAGGAGAATATAATGAATCTATTAAAAATGTTAAAAAAAGAGCTTAATTTGACTTATATCTTTATTACCCATGATATAGCACTTACAAGTGAACTTGCGGATAGAATGGCGGTTATGTATGCTGGTGAAATAGTAGAGATTAGTCCTGTAGAAGATTTCTATAAAAATCCTTCACATGTATATACAAGGCTCCTCCTAGACAGCGTTCCAACCCTTAGGGGGGATAAGAGTCTAAAATCAATCCCTGGATCTCCCCCAAGTTTAATAGATCCTCCTTCTGGTTGTAGGTTTCATCCTAGATGTCCATTAGTTATGGATATATGTAAGGTTAAGGAACCGCCATCTTACAAAATAAAAGAAGGACATTTTGCAAAATGTTATCTAAATGAGGGTAGATAAGATATGAATAACGAACTACTTAGAGTAGAAGAATTAAAGGTTTGGTTTGATATAAAGAAAGGTTTATTCTCTAGACCTTTATATGTCAAGGCAGTTGATGGGGTGAACTTTGCATTAAATATCGGCGAATCAGTATCCCTTGTTGGAGAAAGTGGTAGCGGAAAGACTACTCTTGGTAAGACTATACTCAGACTTTATAGACCGACAAGTGGTAAGATTATATTTGATGGGAAGGATATAAGTAATTCTGATTCAAAAGATATGAAGTGGTATAGGAGAGAGACAGGTCTGGTTCAGCAGGATCCATTTGGTGCCTTGCCTCCACATTTTAATATCTATAGGATACTTGAGGAGCCGTTAATAATACATAATATAGGGAACAGGTCAGAAAGAAGAGATATGATATATCGGGCATTAGAGGAGGTAAAGCTTACCCCTGTAGAGGATTTTGCTCCTAAATATCCTCATATGCTAAGTGGTGGACAGATGCAGAGAGTTGTCATAGCTAGGGCTCTTATTATGAGACCTAAACTTGTAGTAGCAGACGAACCTGTCTCCATGCTAGATGCGTCAGTTAGGGTTGAGATATTGGAGTTATTGAAGAGCATGCAGGATAGGCATAAGACAAGCCTTATCTATATAACTCATGATCTTGCTACGGTAAGGATGTTTACACACTGGATATTTATTATGTATGCAGGAGAGATTGTAGAGAGAGCCCTTACTAAGGAATTACTCGCCAATCCTCTACATCCATACACAAATGCCCTGTTAAATGCAATACCTGATCCAGACCCAGAAAATAGGAATGTACTTAAAGAGGTGCCTCCTGGCGAACCACCAGACCTAGTAAATCCTCCAATAGGTTGTAGGTTTGCACCAAGATGTTCTCAATCAAAGGATATATGTTTTAAAGAAAGACCTCCAGAATTAGAAATAAGAGATAAACATTGGGTTAAGTGTTGGTTATATAGTTAGTAAGTTTTTTGTCTATCTTGCGTATGGATCAGCCGCATCACGTAATCCATCACCTAGGAAGTTAAAACAAAGAACAGTTAGGATGATAAATGCAGCGGGAATAAGGCGCCAAGGGTAATGTGCAACAGCTAAAACCTGTTGGGCATCCTGTAATAGTACACCCCAACTTATCGCTGGAGGCTGTAATCCTAAACCTAGAAAACTTAAAGCAGTTTCGCCTAAAACCATTCCAGGTATGGAAAGAGTTATAGACACTATTAAATGGCTGGTAAATGATGGTAATAGATGTCTTGTTATTATTCTCCATTCACTTGCACCTGCCAATCTAGCCGCCATAGTAAAGTCTTCTTCCCTTAGACTTAGCAATTTCCCACGTACAACTCTTGCTAAACCACACCATCCTATAACAGAAAGAATTATGGTAATAGTAAAGTAAGTCTTAGTCACAGGCCAATCTCTTGGGACGGCAGCAGACAATGCCATCCATAGAGGTATCGATGGAATTGATATGAGAAAGTCTATTATTCTTTGAATAATTTCATCAACTGTTCCACCTAAATATCCAGATATCCCGCCTAAAATTATACCAATTAGAAAGCTTAAAAATACTCCAACTAGGCCTATAGTCAAAGATATACGGGATCCGTAGATAACCCTAGAGAAGATATCTCTTCCTAATTCGTCTGTCCCAAATAAGAAAACTGGTCCTTCTTCTGAGCCAAAAAGATGAAGATTACCAGAGAATATCCCCCAAAGTTTATAGTTATCCCCTTTTACAAATAGACGTAATCGATATTTCCTTGAAGGGTCATTTACAAACATTTTGCGAAAGGTTTCCATATTCATTTCTGATTTTAAGCCATAGACGAATGGACGCTGAATTCCATTTTCCTTATTATAGATGTGGATTATCTGAGGAGGAGCATTTTTATAATCCTCAAATCGTCTCCATGGATTATAAGGAGCTATAAATTCACAGAAAAGAACCAATATATACAAGAGGGCAAGAATATACATACTGAATATTGCTAATTTATGCCTTCTGAATTTCCACCATATCAATTTCCATTGAGACGCAAACCATATTTCTTCTAATTCTTCCTTTTCACTTATATATTCAGTTTCTTGAAAATCCTTAAATTCTGCCATTTTATTATCAGCCTCCACCACCAACGTTCTCATATCTAATTCTAGGATCTACCCATGCTAACAAGATGTCGGAAAGTAAGGTTCCAATTAGAGTAAGAAAACTTGCTATTAATACAAAGCTTCCTGCAAGATACATATCTTGAGCTAGTAATGCTTGCATAAATAAGGGTCCCATAGTTGGTAGATTCAAGACAATAGAAACGATAGTTTCTCCAGAGAAAATAGAAGGTAAAGTCCAACCAATAGTACTTATCATAGGATTTATAGCTATACGGACAGGGTATTTAAAAAGTAATCTTCTTTCAGGTAATCCTTTAGCTCTAGCCACTATAACATACTGCTTCCTGAGCTCATCTAATAGGTTGGCTCTCATCGTACGAATAAGGCCAGCAGTTCCAGCCATACCTATTATTATTACTGGTACCCATATATGCTTAAGCATATCAATTACTTTTGCTAGACTCCATGGGGCATCGACATACGCTTGAGAGAAAAGTCCTGTGACCATTAAGCCAAACCGTGAATAGGCAAACCATATAATTATTAAAGCCAAAAGAAAACCAGGGACAGAAAGTCCAATAAATCCTATGAAAGTAAAAATATAATCAAAAGTTGAATACTGGCGTATAGCTGAATATATTCCTATGGGAATCCCTATTAACCAGGTCAAAGTTATAGATAATAGAGAAAGGACTACACTTAAAATCAATCGTTCTTTAATAAGTTCATTTATAGGTCTATTCCACTGTAAAGAACGTCCAAAATTCCCTTGAGTTATAATGTTTTTCATCCATATAAAATATTGCATATAAATTGGTTTGTCTAACCCGTATTCCTTGACTAGTCTCGCGATGGTCTCTTCGCTAACTAAAGTTCCAGACCTTCTAAGTTGTTCTAAATAGACGGTTAGATAATCTCCTGGAGGTAATTGAATTATAATAAAAGATACTATAGAAAGGACAACTAATAGAGGGATAATCAATAAAAGCCGTCTAATTATATAACTAAGCATGTCATAACCACCGTCCTTTCAGGATAATACTCCCGGATGATAGAAACTTCTACCATCCGGGAGTTGTAAGGTCTATTTTTTTATCTATAAAATAGAACTTCTCCACCAAAATTACCTAGGATCTGATAACCCTTTTCAGGAACATTCCCTAGTTTTTCATTGACAATTAGAGGTATCATTATGTCTTCTACCGGAACTAGCAAGAATAGTGTATCATGAATAGTCTTTTTCCAAGTTTCTAAGTACTTCTTTATCTCAGTTGGAGTTGTACTAGATTTCATTTTCCCATATAGTGTAAAGATAGGCTTAAATGCAGCAGGTGGCTCCATCCCTTTCTTACCAAAAGAGGTGTACCAATCATAGAATCCTGCAGAGATCTTTGCCCTATCGTTTAGAACTACCCAATCTATCATGTAAGGATTACCTTCTATTACAGGTAAGTCAAACCAGGTGCTGACGACAACCTGTGTCTGATTTGCCTGTACTCTTTGACTTAGGAGAGAAGAATCTACATATTTCATAGTGGTGTAAATTCCTATGCTCTTCCAGTTTTCTACTAATAACTCACATAGAGGTATAAAGTCTGTAGATGGAGCACTAGTCTCTATAAGTAACTCCATCCTCTTTCCATCAGGTCTTAATCTCCAACCTTCTGCATCTCTCTTATTGAGACCCATACTATCAAGTATCTGATTAGCCTTAGTAGGATTATACTCACTAGGGGTTACTCTAGACGGGGATGCAAACCCATTATAGACTGCATCGATTATTTCTTTACGATTTATAGCTAGGTTTAATGCTTCTCTAAATCTACGATCCCAGATAATCTTTCGCCATACAGCATCTGGATTACTGTAGTTAAATGTGATTGGTATTGGGCAGTGGAATTTTAGTAATTTTACTTTATACCCACCCTTAGCTTCATTCTCTTTATATAGAGCAACTTCTTTTATAGATACAGCCTGTCTTGCTAGGTCTACTTCTCCGCCCATAATCTTCATGGGAAGCATATCTACTCTGGTTACTGTATCAGCCCTAATTTCGTCTATATATGGGAGTTGATTCCCTGCAGTATCGACCTTCCAGTAGTAAGGATTTCTCTTTAATATAGCTACTTGAGCAGTTGGCATATCGACTAATACATAAGGTGCTAGAGTTGGGCATCCAATTTTAGTCTTACCTAGACCCCAGCTACTCCATGCATAAAGCCAGTATAGTCTTGCCCATTCTTTCTCTCCAAGCCCATTCTCTTTTAGTAAGGGTTGTAACTTTTCTATTGGGGTGTATTTAGCATGGAACTTTTTCATATAATGACTAGGCTGAAGTAAGGGACCAGAATCCCATGTCTGCCAGTGCAAGCTAAGTGTATAAGGAAATAGTCCATAAGAATTCTTGAATATTACACGGAAAGTATACTTATCAACTATCTCTAACTTGAAAGGAGTTCCGTCGGCGTTTGCTAACTAGACAGGAAATACAGGAGTAAGCTCTTCATTTAATAATACATCTTCATAGGCAAAACGAACATCATCAGTAGTGACAGGTTCACCGTCTGACCACTTCATCCCTTTCCTAAGATAAAAGGTAAAGATTTTTGCATCTTTAGACATGTCAAATCCTTTAAAAACATTACCTCTTGGCTTTTTCCCAGGTTCTCCTAAACCTGACTGTGTTAATAGTGGCTCTCTACTAATAGCCCACCATTCTCCACCACCTGGAGCCCCAGGATTTACTATTCTTAAGGTCCCACCATATTTCCCTATTTCTAACTTAATATCTCCTGCAAGGACCTCTTCCCCCTCTTTGTAGACTAGTGGTTCTTCTGGTAGCCTCTGTTCTACTGGCGGTAACTTGCCTGCCTTTACTAATTCTGCTAACATCGGGGCTTCGTTATACTTCTTCTGAGCAAAAGAGACACTCCCAAAATTAAAAAGTAAACTTGTCAATAAACTTAAAATTACTAAACCTATCAAAACTCGTTTCATCTTAAACCTCCTTGTAGTTAGTTTCTGTTTATTAGATACAAACTCCCTATTAAAAGGGTTACTGGACCTGATAAGATTTTTATAAGATTTTTTATTCTAGATAAGATTACTTAACTTTTCTCCGGTCATCCCTCCTTCCTTTACGAGTACTACATAGCAACAATTATATTTATATCACAGCTTAAAGATCCTGTCAATCATCGTTTGGCGCATTTTTCCTTAGCTTTTTCCCTCTTTTTTCTTCATACATGTTTTTATCTGCCTTCTCTAACAATTCTTTTAAAGAAGAAGGATTATTGGGGTCATAGACCGCTACCCCTATACTTAATGAAAGTTTATAAGGCAAGCGACTCTTTCTGTTTCTATTTTCAATCCTTTCGTTTATCCTTCTTGTTAATGCGGTGTAACTGTTACTACCAGTCTCTAGTCCTAGAAATACAAATTCATCGCCACCTATACGGGCTAGTATATCTGACTTTCTAGATGTCTTTCTAAGTATAGAGGCAATCTCTACCAAAACCTTATCTCCTTCGCTATGGCCCAAATTGTCATTTATCCATTTCATATTATCTACATCCATATATAGTAAAATAGCCTTACGCTTTAGTCTTTCGGTAAGTTTTATATACTGTTCTCCAAGTAAAAGAAAACCTCTTCTGTTATAAAGTTTCGTTAATTCATCAGTGAGAGCTAGTTTTCTAAGAATCCTTTCTGCATTAACCCTTTGATTAATAGCCTCTATTATACCTAGCATTTCTTCTAGTCTCTTGGCAAATATCGTATAGATACGCCTTTCTTGCTCTCTTATAGGTTTATCCATCTCTAGGAATAGGATTCCATATCTCCCATCTTTACCTAACATAAAGTGTATTCTATTAAGAGAATTTTGTTTTGTAACTTCTAGTGCCCCATTGACATCTTGAAAACCCCAAGCAGATAACAGTTTATATCCATCATTTACTTTCTTTATAAGAGCAGACCGTCTGGCTCCAAAAAGTCTTATTGTCTTTTCTATTGATTCTTGTGCAAATCTTCCTTCTGAGCCTGAAAAGGAAAATGATGCTATCTCGTGAAGAATTGATAATTCGGCATTTAGAATTTTGGCTCTTTTTCTTACTTTATCTTCTGATATCTCTTTATCGATTTGTCCTCTACCTGCAATTGCTACAACTGTAGTTTTATTGTGATACATTGGAGAAGATTTATAACAGCCAATTTCTCCCCAACTTAACATGCCAGTGATAGGGATATCTTTCTCTATAGCATCTTTAATCGCCTTTAATTCTAATTTAAATTTGTCTTTCATTAGGGAATGTCTAGAGATACAATCAAAAATGATCGCAAATTTTGGTTCAGAGACCCCTTTTATAGCCTCTTTAGATAAAAAACTAGTATTCTTAGTAAGCTTATCTATCCTTCCTTGCATAACGTATCCTACTGCACCTTTAGGGATATCAGTTGGAAATTCTATACTTCCATCTTTGTAAATCCTTACGGGATCACGTATAACATAATCACCAGAAAGATTAGGAAAACCTAATGGATGGAGAACTATCTGAGGGAGGAGGTCTCTATTTTGTTTAACCTCAAATCTTTTTATATAAGCATCAATAGCAGGTATACCATCTATCTCTGTGATCTTGTTCTTATGAGTTTCGGTTATTATTAGGGGTTCCTTGATACTATCAAATCCATGCCCTGTGGTAGTAGAGAATTCCAAACCACTAATAAGAGCTGCTACTAGCGATCCTTTATTAACTCCTTTCTCTGTAAAGGTGTAAATATTAGAAGACTTAGGGCTATGACTACACCCTCCACCAACATACTTAAATCTTGGTCCCATAGTATTGTATAATCCATAGAGCATCTTAGAGACATCTATAAGTCCATTAGGAAAGAATATTATAACTAATCCTTCTTCTATATTACTTTTTAGGAGCGATTCTCCAGCTATTTTGCCAAGGTCGCTATCGTTTCTATATTCTTTACATTGAGAGAAGGTTACTGCTTTTATATCATCCCCGCTAACAGTAAGTACGCTTACACCTTTTGAGATTAACATATCGTTGACAATAATACACTCGCTGGTCGCACCTATTAGCTTTGAATCTTTAGCTACTTCTTTTACTCCCTTAAATATTTCCTGTGGATCATGATTAAAGGTGCTAAAAAGGATAATAATTGATGGTTCTCCAGATTTAGAAACTGCGTCTTTAATTGCTTGGAATCCTGCGCTATATGAATCTTCTAGCGTACTATACCCAAAACCAACTCTCATAAGGTAATTATACCATATATCGTTCAGAATATTGATTATATGTTAAAATGTAATCCGGAGTCTCAAATGTATGTAACTCATACGGGGTATTGACTTTAGGGAAGGGTATATAGTATACTTAGAATGCGAAAAGCGAATCGCACCTTGACAG
>JBMFMV010000033.1:0-19883 GCA_049970495.1 bacterium | reverse complement strand
CATTATAACCGATAAAAGAATCATCTCCAATAATAACCCTATCACCAATTTTACTTCCAGCCATGATAATAACTCTCTCTCCAAGTCTTACCCCATTTCCTATGACTACGTATGGACCTATAAAACAGCTCTCTGGGATAGTACAATTATCTCCGATAATAGCGGTCCTGTCTATCCCTATGAGCTCTTTTCTTTTAGCAAATAAACTTAGAATTATTGGCATAATGGCCCTAGGATCTGAGACTGCTATATATGGCTTATCAACTGTTAACCCTTCTTTAGTTATGATTGCACCAACGTTACGTTCCTTTACTATATCTATGAACTTTTCATCATAGATAATACATATATCTTCTTCTCCTGCCAATTCTGGAGAGTTTACTCCGGTTATTATTAAATCTGGTGGGCCAAAAAGCTTACCATTTATTAATTTAGCTATCTCACCTAGCTTATACATCATTTCTTTATAGCTTTTATGACATCATCTGTAATATCTATTCCACCAATTATTATTATCTCTTTTCTTAGAACTACATCTATACCTCTTTTGTTGGCGATATCTCTAATGGTCAGCTTGATGTCATCAAGTATAGGTTTTAATATCTCCTGCTGTTTTTGAGCTACGACTTGATTTAGTTTAGTTTCATATTCTACTTTTAATTGCTGAGCCTCAGCCGCTGTCTTGTCTTTTACTGCCTCATCTAGTTGTTTCTGATACTCCGCTTTAGTCTTTAGAGCAAAGTCATTTATGTCTTTTTTAGCCTTTTCAATTCTAGGATGATTCTCTATTACTTTATTTATATCTACATATCCGATCTTAAAAGTATCAAGAGCAAACCCGTATCTAGGGATACTTAACCCCCAAAGAGCGATACCAATTGCACCTACAATTAACGCCAAAATTATCAATTTTTTATTCATCTGCATCAACTCCCATCTTTAGAATTTATGTCCAATACTAAAATAAAATCTCCCCTGCCAGTCATAACTTCCCCAACCATAATCTAATCTCAAGAATCCCATAGGAGGAACCATTATTCTCAGTCCAAGCCCTATACCTGTATATAGGTCTGTTGGATTTATTGTTTCTCCATTTCTCCATCCATTCCCTAAATCTAAAAATATCACTCCAAATAGATTGTCCTGTAATTTATTCCTATATTCGAGAGTTAGCAATTCTAAATAATCGGACTTTTTCCAATTTTCCGGTAATCCTCTTACTGAATTTACCCCTCCAACGCTAAACTTTTCTATATAAGGTAACTCTCCAAAACCTAAACCCCATGTATAACTTATAGCAAGTATATCTTTATCAGAGACTGGTAGATACCAACGTAGATCAAGGATAATCTTGGTGAAGTTAAAATCTCCACCGAGTATACCCCCACCCTGCTTTAAGCTTACTCCATAGTAATTCCCCTTTGTAGGGTTTAGAATTACATCCCTTGTATCTTTGGCTAGGCTTAAGAGTATAGCACTAGAAACTCCAGATTTTATTATTTCTGGCAAAGTTTCTCCTTCTTTAGCTTGATAGTTTATGTTATTGTAAGAGAAACCAATTGAGCCTTTGAGCTCTTTATTTATTGGCTTATCAACTACTAATTCGAGAGTCTTTCTATCTTCTAAGTAAGTAACTTCTTTATTCTCTATAATATCTGTAGTTTCTGCCTGTCTCCATATCAAGGAACCATTTAATGTTTCTGTAGTTCCAAAGATATAAGGTTCTGTATAATTTACTGTTATATCATGAGCTGTAAAGCCTATATTTAAATATAAACCTAAATTTCTTCCAGTTCCAAATAAATTATTATCTCTGATTCCTAATATTAAAGAAAGACCGTCCCTAGTGCTATAAGCTAACCCTCCGTTAGCTTGTCCAGTGAGCTGTTCTACCACTTTAACTATAAGGATAACCTCACCCGGAGTCTCCGCAGGTTTGATATCAGCATTTACATCTGAGAAGTAGCCGAGATTAAAGATCTTTTGTAAGTCCTTTTGTATCTTATCTCTATTAAGTATATCTCCCACTTTAGTTTCCATCTCTCTGAGAATTACATAATTTTTTGTCTTTTTATTGCCATCAAGAACTATCTTTGCTATTTTACCCTCCCCTATTTCAAAGGTTACTATCCCGTCTTTTTCACTATAGGCATTGAGTATGACACATGCAGGATAACCTCTTTTATTATATAGCTCTTGGATGCTACGAGCCATATCTTTTAGTAGATTTATAGATAAAATTTTCCCCTTATACCCTTCTAATAATCTCTCCAATTCTGCCGATGTTATTACCGTGTTCCCTTTAAAGACAAATCCAGAAACAGTAGGTCCTTCACTTATATTTATGATTATTACTCCATCGTCAGTTATATTAATTTGAAAATTAGCCCCTACGTATCCTCTACTTTTGTAGAGCTCTGCTATCTTAGATAAATCTTGATTTAAGGTGATCAGATTGATAGTAACTCCTGGCTTTAAAGAGATAAGACTTGTAATTTCCTCTGTCTTTATATCTTTATTACCAACCACCTTGACTCCTCTAAAGATAGGGGCTTCCTTTACACTTATCACTAATATATATTTATCCTTATCTACTTTTATACTTGCATCAACATTAGAGAAGTATCCAGTATTTAGTAATTTTTGTAGGCTTGTTCTCAGTGCATTTTCATCTAACTCTTCTGGAAGCTCTAGGCTTTTTATTATCTCCTCTTTGGGAATGTTTTTATTCCCCTGCACTTCAATTCCAGATATTTTAATCTTATCGTTAGATAAAACATAACTACTAAAAGTAGTGCATACAAAAAAAACTAAGGTCAACATTAATAACCTTTTCCTAAGCAATTTTAGCCCTCCTTTCTATGATCACACAGGAATGTATGAATTAGATACATTCAAAGTTCGATAGAAATCTTAGCCCCTAATAGTTTGAGCTTCTTATCTATCGCTTCATAGCCTCTTTCAATATGTTCTAGGCCTGATATTTCTGTGATTCCTTCGGCATTTAATCCTGCCATTATAAGAGCAGCACCTGCTCTTAAGTCTCCAGCTGTAACACTGGCTCCAGAATATCTTTTTACCCCTACTATTATAAGTGTATTCCCTTGAACCCTCATATTTGCGCCCATCCTAACTAATTCATCAACAAAGCCGAATCGTCTATCAAATATTGTCTCTGTTATAATACTAGTTCCTTTAGATACACCGAGTAAGCTGGCAAAAAGCGCCTGCATATCTGTAGGGAATCCAGGGTAAGGAGCAGTTGTGATATCACAAGCCTTGCCAACACTTTTAGCTATAATCCTTATTTTATCCTCATCTACCTCGATTTTATGTCCCATCTCTTCAAGTTTGCCAAGTACTGCTCCAACATGTTCTCTTCTAGCTTTTTTAACTGTAACTTCTCCTCCGGTAATTGCACCGGCTACAAGGAATGTCCCTGCCTCAATCCTATCAGGAATTATGGTATATTCTATAGGGGATAGAGAATCTACCCCTTCAATTTCAATCCTATCTGTTCCTGCCCCCTTTATCTTTGCTCCCATCTTATTTAGTGCATCTGCTAGATCAACCACCTCAGGTTCTTTAGCAGCATTAATAATCTCGGTTTTACCCTTAGCCAATACAGCTGCCATCATAATATTTTCGGTCCCTGTAACTGTGGGCAAATCGAGGTATATTGATGCACCCTTTAGCCCTTTACTTTCCAATTCGACATAACCATGTTCACTGGATACTTTAGCCCCTAAAGCTTGAAATCCCTTAAGGTGAAGGTCCACTGGTCTAGAGCCTATCTGACAGCCACCTGGAAGTGGTATCCTTATCTTACCCAGCCTAGCTAAGAGTGGTCCAGCAACAAGAAATGATGCTCTCATCTGTTTTACCTGATCTTCTGGCGGATCTATAGGTAGTAAATCTTCTAGGGTAATTTTAAGAGTATTCTTCTTAAAGTTTAATTTAGCTCCAAAGACTTCCAACATACTCATCATAGTATGAACATCCTTTAGATTAGGTATGTTATGTATAATATTTGTTCCACTTGTAAGTAATGTAGCAGCCATTATTGGAAGGGCAGCATTTTTAGCTCCAATTATATCTACTTCGCCAACTAACCTTACTCCACCTTCTATCATTATCTTCATCTTTTTTAACTCCTTTTATGTTTTGATACCTCTAATAATACAGAAGCCTTTCTTATAGCTATCTGAAGTTGTAATAATTCTTTAGTTTCTATTTTTGAAGCTATTCTTTTCTTAGCCTCCTGTAAAGAGATACTAATTAGATTATCATCTATCTCATCTGCTCTCTGAGCCGAAGGGGTGACAATTATAACCTTATTTTTTCTTATCTCACAAAAACCCCCTTCTATAGCATAGTAATACTCTTGAAGCTCATTCTTAATCTTAAGTTCACCTATATCTAAGGCAGCTATCATAGAAGCATGATTGGGTAGAACTCCAAAGTATCCATCTTGTCCAGGAATTACTAAACTATCCGCTAGACCTTCATAGACAATTTTATCAGGTGTAACAACTTTAACCTCTAGTTTCATCTTATCCTCTTAGCCTTTTCTTTGACCTCCTCTATATTTCCTACCATGTAAAATGCTTGCTCAGGTAGATTGTCTAGATTTCCACTAAGCAATTCTTCAAAACTGTCTAGAGTCTCTTCGATGGTTAAATACTTGCCTGGAATACCTGTAAATTGTTCGGCTGTAAACATAGGTTGTGATAGAAACCTCTGTATCCTTCTAGCTCTTGCAACTATTTCTTTTTCTTCTTCTGTTAGTTCTTCCACACCAAGTATTGCTATTATATCTTTCAATCTATTATAGTGCTCTATAACTCTTTGTACTTCTCTTGCTATCTTATAGTGCCTTTCTCCTATATAGTATGGGTTTAATAATCTAGAAGAAGAATTTAACGGATCTATCGCTGGATATATCCCTTGCTCTGCTATTTCTCTAGAAAGCATGACTGTAGCGTCTAAATGACTGAAGATAGTTGCTGGAGCAGGGTCTGTAGGGTCATCAGCAGGAATATATACAGCCTGTACCGAAGTTATCGCACCCTTTGTAGTAGATACTATCCTTTCCTCTAGTTCTCCAACTTCAGTGGCTAGAGTTGGCTGATAACCTACAGCTGACGGTAATCTTCCGAGAAGAGCGGATACTTCGCTACCTGCCTGAATAAATCTGAATATATTATCTATAAATAAGAGTACCTCCGTTGATTTCTTCTCCCTGAAATACTCCGCTATAGTAAGAGCAGTATGCGGTACTCTAAATCTAACTCCTGGCGGTTCATCCATTTGGCCAAAGATAAGTACCGCATTTCTAATTACTCCAGAACGTTGCATTTCTAACCATAGGTCATTTCCTTCTCTTGTCCTTTCCCCTACACCTGCAAATATAGATATACCTCCATGTTTTACCGCCACATTGTGAATAAGCTCCATAATTAGCACAGTCTTTCCAACCCCAGCTCCACCAAATAGGCCTATCTTCCCCCCTCTTGGATATGGTGCTAATAAATCTATAGCCTTTATACCTGTTTCAAAGATTTCTGTAGGAGGAATTATCCTTTCTAGTAAAGGAGGCTGAGTATATATTGACCAATACTCGCCTGTCTCTATTTCACCTAGGTTGTCTATTGATTTACCAAATACATTTAGTATTCTTCCTAAAAGTTTATCTCCAACAGGTATATGAAGAGGTTTACCAGTATTTTCTACTTCCATCCCCTTTGTTAGCCCTTCTACTGTTCCTAATGTTATACATCTTACCCTGCCATTTCCTAATATCATTTCTACTTCCATAAAGAGACTTTCCTTATCGCCTTTACTTAACACCAAAATATCCTTCACTTTAGGAAGATCGGTCTCTGAAGGAAACTGTACATCTATAACATGTCCTAAAATCTGTACTATTATCCCCTTACTCATAATATTCCCTCTTCTAAAGCCGCTTTACTTGTAGAAACTTCCACTATCTCTGTAGTTATCTCACCCTGTCTTAATTCCTGGTAGGTGATATTTAGCTTCTTTAGTATCTCTTTAGCATTTTCATATGCCTGATGCATGGCTATTCTTCGTGCAGAATACTCAGCAGTAATAGCTTCTAAAAATATTCTATAAAGTCTTATAGTAAGAGTCATAGGTAATAAAGTCCTTATTATTACTTCAGGTGACGGTTCTATAATATACTCTTCTATACTTCTTGCCCTTTTATAAGATGTCCCTATTGGTATGAAAGACACCTCGTTAGGGATAGATATAAAGGCAGACTTTGGAGATACATATACAATATCGACCTCTTTATATCTACCAGTTAAAAATCTACCTTGTAGATCATTTGATATAGATTCGACATTACTAAAACTTATAAGAGGATTAAGTGGAAACACATTTATGATGTTAAAGTTTCTCCTTAAGAGTATCTTTCCTGTTCTACTTCCATAGACAATAGTATCACAATTAGGATTATTGCTGGTATATTTTTCACACATCTTTACCAGGCTCGTTACATAACCACCACATAACCCTCTTTCTCCTCCTACCACTACTAGAAGATTTTTATTGGCCTCAACTGGTGATTGTAGTAAAGGATACTCTACTAGTTTTTCTCTATCTAGCCCACTTATCAAATCTCTAAGTAAAGCCTCCGTTGCATCACAGTAAGGTGTTATCTCCCTTAACCTAGCTTGACTTCTTCTCAATCTAGAGGCACCTACTAATTCCGTAGAGTATAACATCTCTGCTATATGAGTTATATTATTTATCTGTCTTTTAATCTTCTGTTTGGATAACATTATTCGCTACTAAATGTTCTCTTAAATTCAAATATAGCCTTAGTAAGTTCAGCAATATTCTCATCGGTTAATCCATCTGACTTTATTTTATCCTTTAAGGTTTTATAATTTTTATTTATATAGGCTAATAGATCATTCTGGAAGTGAGATAGCTCCTCTAGAGCTATCTCGTCCATATACCCTCTAGTTACAGTAAAAAGAATAATAACTTGGTCTATAACCTCCATAGGACTATACTGAGGTTGTTTTAATATCTCCCTTATCCTAATACCTCTTTCCAATAGCGCTTTAGTAGTAGGATCTATATCTGTAGATATCTGCGCAAAAGTTTCTACCTCGCGATACTGGGCAAGGTCTAACCTTAGTCTACCGGCAACCTGCCTCATCGCTTTAATTTGAGCATTACCACCTACTCTAGAGACTGAAAGTCCTATATCCACCGCTGGTCTTATCCCCTCGTGAAAGAGTGATGCATCTAAATATATCTGTCCATCAGTTATAGAAATTAGATTGGTTGGTATATAGGCAGATATGTCTCCTAATTGGGTCTCTACTATTGGTAACGCGGTAAGAGAGCCACCGCCAAGATAACTGTTAAGTTTTGCAGATCTTTCTAAAAGTCTTGCGTGTAAGTAGAAGATAT
This sequence comes from bacterium, assembly GCA_049970495.1. GTDB lineage: Bacteria > DUMJ01 > DUMJ01 > DUMJ01 > DUMJ01 > DUMJ01. Next base: position 12,431 of record JBMFMV010000033.1, on the reverse strand, counting down.
CTCCTGGATAAGCTTCTCTACCTGGAGGTCTTTTTAAAAGAAGCGATATCTCTCTATAGGCTTTTGCATGTTTTGTTAGATCATCATATATTATCAGTACATCTTTACCTTGATACATAAATTCTTCCCCTATAGTACATCCAGCGTAGGGAGCTATATACAGTAGAGATGCAGGTTCACTAGCAAAGGCAGAAACAACTATAGTATAATCTAACGCTCCTCTTTCTCTTAAGATTCTAACTATTTCTGCTACTGTTGTAGCTTTCTGTCCTATAGCCACATATATACAAATGACATTTTCATCCTTCTGGTTAAGAATAGTATCAATTGCAATAGCTGTTTTGCCTGTCTGTCTGTCACCTATTATTAATTCTCTCTGTCCTCTCCCTATAGGGAATAGTGCGTCAATAACTTTTAGTCCCGTCTGTAGAGGGGTATTTACAGGTTCTCTCTCTACTACTGTAGGAGCAAGAGATTCTATCCTCCTTGTTCGTGTAGTTTCTATGGGGGGACCTCCATCTAAGGGCCTACCCAATGGATCTAAAACCCTTCCTATGAGTTCTTCTCCTACTGGAACTTCTAATACTCTACCAGTTGTCCTTACAGTATCTCCAGCAGAAATTCTATCCGATGGCCCTAAAAGTATAATACCTGTAGAATTTTCCTCTAAACTCATTACCATCCCATAGATATTATCAGGAAATAAGACCAATTCTCCATATCTAGCATTCTTTAGTCCTGATGCGTTTACTACACAGTCTCTTACACTTTCTACTCGACCCAAAGATAGTCTTAGGGGCTTCACAGAAAAGGAAGATGCCCTTTCTTTAACTTTTGATAATACTTCATAGAAAGAGTCTTCTGCCTTTATACTTTCTAAGGTCTCTTTTAAGGCATCTAGTTGGGTTCTTATGGATAGATCTATCACCTCTTCTTCTAAGTCTATCTTAATACCATTTATAATATCTTCATTTATATGGATAGAGCATATAACATCTTTATTGAGAATACTAGAGATGAGATACTCAACTTTTTCTATCTTATCTTCAGTAATAATAAAAGGCAGTTCTATTCTTACCTTTGTAAATTGTTTATTCTCCAATATCTCAATAAATCTGAGATAGATACTATAAAGGGCATCCTCAAGCTTAGAATCTATAATCTTATATATGAATCTGAGAAATCCAAAGGGAGCTTCACTAAGCCTTTCCTTAATAAATTTCTTTTTAGCATCTATGTCTTTCCCACCCCATACACTACTTAATGCAGAATTGTAGGCTAGTTCATCTATAAGGGTTCTAAGGAGAACTTTATAATCCTCCTCTTTATTTTCTCTTATAGCTATTTTAACTAGTTCTTCAGTTAAGATATCTATAGTGCTTGAGGTTGATACAGTACTCATCTATAACTTTTCATCTCCTCTATATACTTTTCTAGTATTTCTTCTTTAATCTTATCTTTGTTATTAAGTTCACTCATAATAAGTTTTGATGTTAGGTCTAGAACTATGTCTACAACCTCATCTTTAAACTTTTCTATGGCGTGTTTTCTCTCTAAGATGAGTTCATTCTGCGCCTTAGTAAGTAATGCCTGGGCTTCTCTTTGAGCCTTATCTAATATCTGTCTTCTTTCATTCTCTGCCTGAAGCTTAGCATTTTCTATAAGCTCTTCAGCCTGTCTCTGTGCTTCTTTTAGCTTTTCTTCATATTCCAATCTTAATGCCTCTGCCCTTTCTCTTTCTGCTTTAGCCTTTTCTAACTCACTCTGTATATTTTCTTGTCTCTTGGATATATAGCTAGTTAGAGGTTTGTAAATAAATCTATAAATTAGATATATAGTAACTAAAAAATTTATGACTTGGAAGATAAATGTAGGAAAAGTAAATCTTATCATTTATTGAACCATCCCCACAAAAGGATTTACAAAGATTAACACCAGCGCCACAACTAGCATAAATATAACTAGAGACTCTATAAAAGCAAGCCCTAAAAGAAGTACCGTCATAATAGAGGTCTGGGCTTCTGGCTGTCTTCCTAAAGATTCCATGGCTTTAGATACAGCATTCCCTTCCCCAAGGGCTCCTCCCAATACCGCCATCCCCATACCAAATCCAGCTGATATTACAGAAGCTATTATTACCAACGCCTTACTGGTTAACATATGTTATTTCACCTCCAAACTCTAGATTTCTTCACCTACTGCACCAGCTACATAAAGTAGTGTCAGGAGGGAAAAGATAAATGCCTGTATTAATCCAGTGAATAGGCCTAAGAGAATTAATGGAATAGGTAATATTAAGGGTACTATCATTACCAATATAGCTATAACTATCTCTTCTCCTAAGATATTACCAAACAGACGGAAGCTAAGGGAGATAGGTCTTACTAACTCTTCTAGGATATTTATAGGTAAGAATATAGGGTTAGGCTCTATATATTTCTTGAAGAAATGCCATCCCTTTTTCTTGATTCCAGCCACATATGTAGAGGCAACAGCGACTATAGCAAGTGCTATGGTTGTACTAAGGTCTCTTGTTGGTGCGCTGAATCCTGGTATCACTTCTATCCAGTTAGAAAACAGTATAAAAAGACCAATAGATACAGCTAAAGGGACAAACTGTCTACCTTCTTCTCCCATTATCTGTACCGCTATATTCTCGTAAAACTCTATTATACTCTCAAATATTGCCTGAATTTTAGAGGGATACTCAGATAGATTTTTAGAAATAAACCAGCCTAATAGTAATATTAAACCCATCACCACCCATGTAGTGGTTACCGAGTCTGTTATTGGAATTCCAAATATACTAAATACTATCCTTGGAGCTATCTCTTCCATCTTAAAACTCTAATTCCTCCTATAAATAAAGCTACAGGGTATAGTAATAAAGCTATTACTAATCCTATAATATTTAACTTATTTATTATACCACAAACAAACATTAAAAGTATTGCTATAAATAAGATTGATACTCTTAGAATCATACTAATAAAGATTCTAGAACGATTTAGTTCAATCCTTTTTATAGTTAGATACAGAAGGATAAGATCTAGTAAAGATAAGAAGAATCCTATCAGGTATCCTTGAAAGTATTGCACCTCAGATTTGGCCAAGAGTATAATCCCAGGCAAAACAATTATAGTAATATAGACTTTGAAGATATAAAGTAAAATATTATTCATTTCATATACTGCCTATATATGCTTCTTAACCCTGTGAATGCACCGATAAACATGAAGAGGACTCTAAAGGAATAACCAGTGAGTAATTTCTTATCTAAATATCCTCCTATGTAAAGACCTACAAGAATAGAAGCCACTATAGTAAATCCTAAAGAGAAAGCTATTCCGATATACTTCCACACTCCATAAGGTCTCTTAGGATTTAAACTCATCAGGCTTTTCGCCTATCCCTAAAAAATACATTATTGCTTTTACAACTCTCTTACCTGCCTTGCCATCGCCATATGGATTGCCCGCTTTACTCATAGCTGTATACAGAGATTGATCAGTAAGAAGTCTTCTTACATTATCTATGATGATTTCTCTATGCATCCCTATAAGTTTTGCTACCCCCTTTTCTATACCCTCAGGCCTCTCAGTAGTCTCTCTCAAAACAAGAACTGGTTTTCCAAATGTTGGTGCCTCTTCTTGAATACCCCCTGAATCTGTAAGGATTAGATATGAGTTCTTCATTGTCTTTATTAAAGATAGGTAGTCTAGAGGTTCTATAAGTTCAACTCTATCTACATTCGAAAGTATCCCATAGAATATTTCTCTAACAATTGGATTCTTATGGAGTGGAATAATAAAGGTTATATCTGAGAATTCTCTTACTAATTCCTTTACAGCTAAAGCTAGTTCTTTCATAGGTTCTCCCCAGTTCTCTCTTCTATGGGCAGTAACTAGGATAATCTTTTTATCAGACTTGATTTCTGGGATGTCTTTAGCTATCCAGTATACCGCATCTACTATTGTATTACCAGTGACTACGATGCTTTCTTCTTTTACACCCTCCCTTAAAAGATTTTCCTTGGCTTTCCTTGTAGGGGCTAGATTAAGGCTAGAGACTACAGAAATAAATCTTCTATTGGCTTCTTCAGGAAATGGATTATAGATATCAAAACTTCGCAGTCCTGACTCTACGTGAGCCACCGGGATCTTGTTATAGAAACTTACAAGACTAGCCAAAAATGCAGTAGATGTATCTCCTTGGACCACTACTATATCGGGCTTATATTTGAGGATTATTGGCTCTAGTTTCTCGATGATTTTTACTGAGATATTACTCAGACTCTGCCTTTCTTCCATAACAGCTAAGTCTACATCTGGAGCGATATTAAATACATTTAACATCTGGTCTAGCATCTCTCTGTGTTGCCCTGTAGAAACTATCACTGTCGCTAACTTGGGTTCTTTTCGGGCTTCAAATATAACAGGGGCTAATTTTGAAACCTCAGGACGTGTTCCAAAGACGAACATAATTTTCTTTTTATCTTGTTCCGAAAAGTCTATCACCTGCATCACCTAATCCTGGGACTATATATCCATGGTCATTTAATTTTTCATCTATACTGGCAACAAAGAAGTCTACATCAGGATGCTTGCTTAAGACAAAATCTCTGCCTTCAGGGGCTGAGATCAGACTTATAAAGATTATATTCTTACATCCCTTTTCCTTCAGAATGTCAATTGCTACAACCGCTGATCCTCCCGTAGCTAACATTGGATCAACGACAAAGACATCTCTCTCATTTATATCGCTTGGCAGTTTACAGTAGTATGGAACTGGCTTTAATGTCTCAGGGTCCCTATATAGTCCTATATGTCCCACCCTAGCAGAGGGTATTAACTTTAAAATTCCTTCTGCCATCACTAATCCTGCTCTTAAGATTGGGACTACACTAAGTTTCTTCCCCATTATCATATAGCCCTTTGCCCTTGCTATAGGAGTCTCTATAGTTACTTCTTCTAGAGGAAGATATCTAGTTGCTTCATAGGCAAGCAACATAGAAACTTCTATAACAAGCTCTCTAAACTCCTTGGTACTAGTATTTTTATCTCTCAGGATACTCAATTTATGCTCTATTAACGGATGAGAGACCTTGAAAAAACTCACAGAAAATTACCTCCTGTATCTATACCCACAAATGTAGGGAAATTTTTTAGCTTCAAAATATATATCGCCTCTGGACCAAGATCTTGAAACGCAATCATTTTTATTTCAGAAACAAATTGTCTCAAATAAGCCGAGACTCCTCCTGGAGATACTAGATATATAGCCCTATATTTTTTAATCGCCTCTATAACATCTCTGCTTCTTCTCCCTTTTCCTACGATAACTCTTACACCATGGGAAATTAATAGGGGTGTAAAGGGGTCCATCCTACTACTAGTAGTAGGACCTATAGATCCAACTTTATCTCCTGGTTTTGGTTCTGTTGGCCCTACATAAAAGATGCAACTGTTATTTAAGTCTATTGGAATAGATTCCCCCTTTTCTAAAAGTTCTAGTAGCCTCTTATGTGCTTGATCCCTCATCCCGTAAGCTTCTCCAGTAAGAAAGACTTTATCTCCAGCTTTGAGTTTTATTCTGTCTTTTTCTTTTAATGGTAATAATAGATGATATTCCATACTCTATAATGTTATGCCCCCTACTCTAAGTATATGACAGTTGATATTTATAGCCACAGGTAAACCTGCTATATGGGTTGGAAATGTTTTTACTTTCAGATATACTCCTGTTATATCCCCACCCAACCCTGCAGGTCCTATCTTTAGGCTATTTACTTTTTCTAATAGAGAACATTCCCATTCATCCATTGGTTCAAACCGAAGAAGTGCCTCTTTTGATAGTTTTACTGCATAATCTGCAGTTCCTCCTATACCGATTCCTATAAAGAGTGGAGGACATGCGTTTATCCCCTTTTCTTTTATTAACTCTAACAAAAAGTCTTCTACATCCTTTTTGCTTGCTGTGGGTGGAAACATCCTTAAAGCTGTTGCATTTTCACTACCGAAGCCTTTTATTAACATATCTATTCTAACTTTATTCCCTGGAATAATCTTTGTATGCACAATACATGGGGTGTTATCCATTGTGTTTTCTCTTTTTCCTATAGGGTCTTTTACTATAGAGTATCTAAAGAAGGAACTCGTATAGGCTCTCCTTACCCCAATATTTATCGCTTCTTCTATCGGTATCCCTTCTAAAAAGACATCTTGTCCTATTTCTAAAAATACCGAAACCATCCCTGTATCTTGACATAGAGGGGTCTTGTTCTCTTGTGCTAATCTATAACTAGTTAACATCTGAGAAAATACATCTTTTCCGATACTTGAAGTCTCTCTTTTTGCTGATTCTTGGATGAGAACTAATACCCTATCATCTAATCTAAAATTAAGCCTTTCACAGAGTTCCTCTATATAATCACTTATCTGCAAAGTATTTATAGTTCTCATAGGTTTATTCTGGTGGTAAGACTTCGGTATTAGATGGGGTTTCTGTCCCTCCTTGAATAGGAGATTCTTCTGGAGTTGGAAAAGGTGTAGATTGAGGGATGACCTTTTTAGGAATTCCTACTGTAATCTCTATTCTGGGAGTTTCCTGTATTAGGGTTGTATTAGCTACAGGATTCTGCTCTATAACAATTCCAGGGGTATCGCTCTCTTTTTCTTTAATTATGAGTATATATGAACCCAGAGATTTTAGTATCCTTTCAGCCTCCTCCTGAGTTTTACCTATCAAATTTGGCATACTGCTTTGGAGATGCCTAGCTATTTCTATGGCTACTAGAGAATTTTTACTGGTTATACTGCCGTATTTAGGATTTTGAGATATTACTATCCCATCGGGAGTCGTCCTACTGGGAGTTTCCCTTATATCTCCTATTTTTAAACCTACTGATTCTAATATCTTTCTAGCATTACCTAAATCTTGTCCAACAACGTTAGGGACATTGACAAATTCGATTCCTTTGCTGACAACTACTTTTATGCTTCTTCCAGCTTTTACCTTTAAGCCACTGGCAGGATCTTGGGAAATAACATTACCTGAAGGGATTGCGCTACTGTATTCTATACCAGAAATCTCTATATTAAGACCTGACGCCTTTAGAATACTATAAGCTTCTGGAAGAGGCTTATTTATTATATCGGGAACTATAACATCTGGTATAGCTCCTTCCGAGAAGAATAGCTTTTCTCCTAAAGAATATAATAACCAGACACTAATACTAGCAAGGACAAGTAGTATTGTTATAATAAATACCCAAGGACTTATTTTTTTTCTTTCTCCTTTAGGCTCTCCAACAGTTCTTTTACTTTCAGGTCTAGACTTCATTCGTTCCTCCTGGAGCACGAAGGTGTTTAACATGTTAACTAGGGCATCTGCACTGTCAAGTTTTGATATTATATTCCTCTCTATAAGAGAGGATAAAGTGTTCCTCAAAGATTGAGGGGAAAATGAAATAAAGAAGGACATCAAAGTGTTCAATATTTCTCCTTTATTTTGTACTCTTTCTGGCATATTTATATCTACTAGATCTAGAGGAGATACAAGATACTTCCCTTCATCTTCCTTATATATTTTATCCTCTTCAGGTAATTTTATCCTGAATCCCTGACTGTTAAGATATTCAAACATTCTGCCTATGTATCTTGTAACCTGTAATAGTTCTCTTACATTATTTCTTAGATCTGCCTTCTCCTGGGGAGGAATATCTTCTATAGCATATACTATTCCATTATCTAATGTCTGGTATCCAAAGATCTTTAAGAACTCATTATTCAGGTTAATGATTTTATCTAGCAAAGCTATAATCTTACCTGTACTGAGGTTAGTCTTTATCTGCCTTAAAGTAACAAATTTCATGAGTAGTTTGTCGTAAGCTCTTATTCTATCCTCTTTAGGCTCTTCTAAAATAATAAATCTTTCACTTAGATCTCTCATAAGCAGCCCTTAACTGACCGCAGGCTCCAGAGATTTCTGCCCCTTTGCTTATTCTTAGATAAGCCTCTTTACCTAAAATTTTTATGAGATTAACAAACCTTAAGGCTTCCCCCACAGAAGTTCTATAATTTTGAGTAGTCTCGTCTTTAGGGTTATATAGTATTATATTGAAAAATACAGGGATACTAGAGAAAAGTTCTACCAGTTTATAGGCATCATCTTTGCTATCATTTAGTCCTTTAAGTAAAGTATACTCAACTGAGATTCTATTTCCAGTTATTTGCACATACTCCTTTAGACTTTTTATAATACTTTCCAGCTTATAGGAATTTGCTACTGGTACTAATGCCTTTCTTTTTTCTTCATCAGGGGTCCATAAAGAAAAGGCTAATCTAATTTTAGGATTTCTATGAGCAAGATTTATTATCCCTTGTGGGATTCCTGAGGTAGAGATTGTTATATGTCTAGGCGATATATTCAACTCTTGAATGAGTATATCTATTGTCTTATATACATTCTCTTCATTTAGGAAAGGTTCTCCCATCCCCATAAATACTATACCACGTATATCCTTTTTTATATAGCTCTTTGCAAAGACATATTGCCCTATTATCTCCTCATATCTCAAATTCCTATAAAAAGATTCGCCAGTTGCGCAGAATTTGCATCTAATAGGACATCCTATCTGAGAAGAAAGGCAAAGAGTTCTTCTATTATGATGGAATATCAATACTGATTCAAATTTAAGATTATCTTCAGTCTTAAATAGGAATTTAACAGTCTCTTCATCTTGTACACAAGCTATTAAATCAAATGGAACTATGGAGAAATTCCTAGAGAGGAAGTCACGTAGACTTTTTGGTATATTACTCATTGGATAAAAGTCCAATACCGCCTTATCATATATCCACTCTAGTATTTGTTGAACCCTATAAGGCTCATATCCTTCCTTCAAAATAATATCCTTTAATTCTTCTCTATCTATCCCAAGTATACTACGCATATCCTCTCTGAAGCTTTACTATATAAAAACCTTCCACATCATCTATATGCGGTAAAAATTGTTTCTCTTCTACAAGATAGTAATCTTTGTTTTCATCTATAAACGATTTTATTATATCATAAGTTTCCTCTTTGGAGATTGTACAGGCACTGTAGACAAGAATTCCACCAGGTTTTAAGAACTTAGCCCCACTTTCAAGTATCCTTTTTTGCAATTTAGACAAATTCTCAATATCCTTGGGCTTTAATCTCCATTTGATTTCTGGTCTTCGAGAAAGTGTACCTAAACCAGAACAAGGAACATCTAATAGTACTCTATCGAAATATCCTATATACTCAGGGCTTAAGTTTTCTATTTGACTTTCTATACATTCGATTATAGAGATATCCCTCTTATTAGCTATATTTCTGAGGGATTCCAATTTACTTTTGGCCTTATCTACAGCAATAATCTCTCCGTTATTCGACATAAGTTCCGCTATGTAAGTAGTCTTACCACCAACTCCAGAGCAGCCATCTAATATTCTCATTTTGGGTTTAGGGTCTAATAATTCTACCACAACCATAGAAGGTTCAGACTGTATAAAAATTTTGCCTTCTTCCTCTAATGCTATTATAGGTCCTATATCTCCTTCTTTTAAAATAAGACAATTTTTACTAAACTTGCCTCTTGTCACTATTAGCCCTTTCCCCTTGAGTATATTTTCTACTTCATCTATATCTGTCTTTAGTGTATTAACTCTAAAACTTAGTAGCATAGGACTGTTATTTCTCTCACATAATGACTTGGTTTCTTCTTCCCCTAACTCTCTTTCCCATTTATCTATCAGCCAATTGGGATGAGAATAGACTAGAGATTTTTCTGTTGGTTTTATGTCGGTCGTTGCTATCTTTCTTAATACTGCATTTATTAGATTTCCAGCCTTTCTACTTACTAAGTTTTTACCCATTTCTACAGATTCATTTACTATAAGAGGCTTAGGAGTGCCGTGGTATAAAATTTGATAAATTCCCATTCTAAGAATTGTAAGTAACTTTAGGTCTAACATCTTTATCTTTACAAAATTTGATATATACCAGTCTAATGTATTTTTTCTCCTTAGTACCCCATATACGATATCTGTTATAAGAGGATTATAAATAGAAGAAAATTTAGTTAACTTTTCTCTCAGCAAAACGTTGGCATAGAAATTTTTTCTTTCTACTAGTGTGAGGATTTCGTAGGCTAGCTCCTTAGCCTTTATTAGTTCATTCATCGGAGAATAATTCCCCTACTTTTACTCTATAACCATTGGCGAAATCAAGTCCACTAATAATCTTTCTGCTCTCTGGCTGAAGTCTCTTGAGTAGCACGCTTCCATCTTGAGTCCCAACGAGTATACCACTTTCTCTTATCTCTATAACTTTACCTGGCTCACCCTTTATAGAAAGAGATTCTGCATCTAAGATGTTTATTCTCAAATTATTCCTATAAAAATATGCCTTAGGCCAAGGGATAAATGCACGTATCCTATTTACTATATCTCTACTTTTATTATTCCAATCTATCCTACCCATCTCTGGCTCAATTTTAGGAGCGTAAGATGCCTTTCCCAAAGACTCTTGCGGAATGGGTTTTGCATTACCAGTTTCTATCAGTTCTATTGCCCTCTCTAAGATTTCTGCTCCAATAGTACTCAGTCTAGTCGATAAAGATCCTGCTGTATCGTTTGGAAGGATTTTAACTCTTTCCTGCAAGATAATATCTCCTGCATCTAACTCTTCAGTAAGGTATATTATACTTACCCCAGTCTCTTCATCCCCATTTAATATTGCCCACTGTATAGGAGCAGGTCCCCTATATTTTGGAAGGAGAGATGGATGAAGATTTATAATCCCCTTAGGGAATACGTCTAGTATACTCTTAGGAATAATAAGCCCGTAAGCAACTACTACTCCAAGGTCAAACCCTAAGAGCTTGTCCTTTATTTCACTTATTCTTTCTGGGGAAAGGACAGGTATACCTAATTCCAGAGCTTTTAACTTTACTGGAGTAGGATTTAACTTTAACCCTCTACCCTGAGGCTTATCCGGTTTAGTTATAACTAGGGATATTCTGTCTCTTAATCTCTCTAAAGAAGGAAGAGAGAATTCTGGAGTACCAAAGAATACTATTCTGAGTATTTTTCCACCTTCCTTATAGATATTGCCCTGTCTATAAAGAGTATCCCGTCTAAATGGTCTATCTCATGCTGAAACGCCCTAGCGGAAAGATTATTTGCTTCTACTTCTATTTCCCTCTCATTTAAGTCTAATCCTCTTACCACTACTTTACTTGCCCTACTGACATCTCCAACAACGTTCGGAATACTTAGACATCCTTCCTCGCCAAGTTCTTCTCCCTCCATATATACAATTATAGGGTTTACTACCACTATAGGAGATTTAACTTTTACAATAATGATCCTCTCGCTTACACCTACCTGTGGAGCAGCTAGACCGACTCCATTGGCTTTATCCATAGCCTCTTCCATATATTTAACAAGTCGCTTTACTCTCCTATCTATTTTATCTATAGGGGTTGCCTTTTGTCTCAAGATTGGATCCCCGTAAATCCTTATCGCTAATCCTGACATATATAATTTCCCCTCCTAAGTTATCTATACCATAGACACAGGATCTACATCTATTGTTATGCTGATGCCTTTATAATTATAAGCTTCTATAAGCTCTTTTACAACCCTTAATACATCTAAAGTTAGGTCTTTTATTTTTAAGAGGATATGCCAGTGGAATACCCCTTTTATCTTATAAAGAGGAGATTTAGCAGGTCCTAAATATTCTATTCCCAACTTTCTCTTTATATCTGAGGCTAATGAGTATGATATAGTCTTTACTTCTTCCTCATTTTTACCTGAGATGACTATTCTTACTATACGGCTAAATGGAGGATATCCAAGAGATTTGCGTAATTGAGACTCATATCTATAAAAACTCTCATAATCTAGTTTACTTGCATATCTTATTGAATAATAATTAGAGAGCATACTTTGAATAATTAGATATTTATCACCTTTAGCCTGCTCAGCTAAGTTATATATAAGTCGAAAGACCCTTTCACTAATCTTAAAATCAGGTAGATTCAATGCTAAATCAGGAGCTAAAATTCCAGCTAGGGCAACATTTGGAAGTCGGAAACCTTTAGCTATTATTTGAGTTCCTACTAGTATATCTATCTCTCTGTTTATAAATTCTTCCCATATCTTTTCAATCTCTTTACTAGAGAGATCCGCATCCATCTTAGCTATCTTAGCTTTAGGAAATATCTTTTGTAATATTTCTTCTATCCTCTCTACTCCGTAACCAAATAAGTTCATATTCTTTCCGCACTGTGGACACTTCTCCATCTTTTCTATACTGTATCCGCAATAATGACATACAAGCCCTTCATCTTTGTGATAAACTAGAGAAATGTTACAATTTGGACATTTTACTATATA
>JBMFMV010000032.1:0-19889 GCA_049970495.1 bacterium | reverse complement strand
CCTCTTGAATATTGCCGGGTATTTTTTTACAGAGTTCAAACCTTAAAGTCTCTGAATATCCTCTCACAGCCCTATTCAGCTTCTATATCTCTATGGTGAACTACCACCTTATATCCTTTCTCTTCTAAGCGATCTTTCAAGATCTCTACAATCGCCGGGGATCTATGTCTTCCTCCTGTACAACCAACAGCGATAGTTATCTGATATTTACCTAACTTTGCATACTGAGGGATGAGAAACTCTATAAAATCTTCAATCTTCCTTAGAAACCTCTCCGCTGAGTCATCTTTCATTACATAATCTTTTACTTCTTTATCCAATCCGGTTTTTAGTCTTAGCTCTGGCTCATAGAATGGGTTATTCAAAAACCTTACATCTAATAATAAGTCCGCATCAAGTGGTAATCCAAACTTGTATCCAAAAGATTCAAGATTAAAGACAATAGTATCTTTAGCCTTAAAAAGCGATAACTTCTGTAGTACTTCTTTTAACTGAGAAGGTGGGGTTCTAGAAGTATCTATAACATAATCAGCTATCTCCCTAATAGGCTCTAATATCCTTCTTTCTTCTCGGATACTCTCTGTTAAAGAGCCAAATTCACTTAGAGGATGAGGGCGACGCGTCTCTTTATATCTTCTTATCAAAACCTCTTCTGAAGCCTCTAAGAATATAATCTTCTCTTTTACACCCATCTTATGAATCGAATCTAAAGAGTTCCTTAATGAATCAAAAAATTCTTTACCTCTTATATCTATAACTAATGCTATATCTTTTATTTTGCCTTCAGATTGAAGGCAAAGTTCAACAAGTTTTGGTATTAGAGTAACAGGTAGATTATCTATACAGAAATAACCCATATCTTCGTAGCATCTTATCGCTAAAGACTTACCTGCTCCAGAAAAACCAGTTATTATTATAAGGTTTAAGAGCGATTCTTCCATAATATAAATTCCACCACCTCTCTAAATCCTTCAGGAGCATCATACTGAGTTACATAATCAGCAATATCCTTTAATTCCTCAGGAGCATTATTAAAGGTAATCCCTAAGCCAGCATCTCGTATCAGTTCAAAATCATTGAAACTATCTCCTAGTCCAGCTATGCTTGAGACGGGAATTCCTATTATTTTAGAAAGTAATCTTAAAGCTTTTCCTTTTGAAACGTTACTATTCATAATTTCTAGATATGTTGGACTACTCGTAGTTATATAAAGGTTCCCATTAAATATTCTCTTAAGTTTAGCTTGAGTTGTCTTTACGTTTTCTGGAGAACCTATACCAAGAATCTTAGTGGTAGGTAGCTTAGGAATCTTGTCTAGATTATCTATAAACTCTGCAGAAACCTTATTCTGTAGAGGATATCTATCCCCATATATATTTTTTCTAAATATGTACAGTTTATCGTTAAAATAGAGATTAATCTGAAAGTCTTCTTCTAGTAATATCCTAAATACCTGGAACCATATAGGAAATTCAATTGGTTCATGGTACAAGATATTGAGGGTTTTGTCTCCTATCATGGCACCATTATAAGCTATGATAGGTGTATCTAAGTTTAAGACTTTATAATAGTTGTATATGGATCTCAACATTCTTCCACTAGCTATGCATATCTTTACGCCATGCTTAATAAGTTTTTCAACGCCTTCCCTTACTATATTGGGGAAGATATCATTAAACAATATTGTACCATCTAAGTCTGTAACTAATACTCTAATCATAGCTAGATTATTATACCACTACTCACTTAACTCTTCTACATAAAGGGGTAAAAAATACCCTTAAAGGTAATTTAAAACCATCTTCTACTAGGGTATTAGAGGCTCTAGATTCTTCAATAAAACAGATTAACCAGATACTAGAGACAAGTGCCAGTAGCATAAGGAAAAGATACATTTTAGAAATGCCAACAAAATCTGCTATATAGCCAGCTAGAAACGGAGCAAACGCAGAAGCAAAGCCAGTTGTCATATTAAACATTCCTTGAGCAGTTCCCCTCTCCTCAACATGAATAATATCATTTATGTAAGCTACAGGAACAACTACCATGACAGCAAAAGTAACACTATGCATAGTCTGAATACATAAAATATGTATGGGGTTTGATGCCATACTATATAAAATCATTCTTAATGGAAGAGCCAAAGATGCCAATACTAAAAGGGGTCTTCTACCCATCTTATCTGAAAAACTTCCCATAATAAACATAAATGGTATCTCTATCCCTGAACTAATAGCATAAGAGAAACTTACCATTCTATTAGAGCCGCCTAAAGATTTTACTAAGAGATTGACATTATTTGAGGCACCAGTAAGGGTCGTATAGTAAAGGAAATAAAAAAGTAGAAAGCTAAGTAGCTGTTTGTTTGTTACTAATCTTCTAAAACCTCTTATTTGAGGAACTAGGACATTTACCTTCCTCTCCGGTTCCTTTATAAGAGACACCAATAGGGCAGATAGTAAAAATATGATACTTATAACTGTAAAGATAGCCTTGCCCTGAGTTAATGTAGTTATCAGTCCACTTAGAAGTATACTTGTTAGAAATCCAATACTCCCCCACATTCTACTTGAAGCATAACCTCTACCTAGCTCTCCTGAAGTGCTAAGGTCTACCATAAGTACACTAGAAGCGGTTAGGATAGTATACGTACATAGCCCAATAACTGTATAGATGAGTAAGAAATCTTTATAAACACTTAATTTGGGAAATAAGAAGAAATATATAAGACTATTTACTAATAAGCCTAAGATAATAAAGGGTTTTCTTTTCCTTATCTTATCAGACAAGCTACCGATAGGGGTTTGAATAAGAGCTCCTATAAAAGCAGAAAGGGCTGAAAGAGAACCTATTTCACCTATTGAAAGTCCCAATTCTTTGAGGTATATAGGAATAAAAGAGAATACTAGTGCCCAAGCGGCATAATAAAAAAAGAGAAAGGACCTTATTAAGATACTATTTCTTTGTTCTTTTACCATTTAATAGCCTAACTCTTCAGCTACTAGAATTATAGTAAAGTCTGTTTTAGAAGGTTTATGCTCAATTATAGTGGTTACTCTACAAATACTCACATTAGAAGAGCAATTTATACAGTAGCCAAGCTTCGCACAAGGAGTATTTAATCCTAATCTATGAGCATTCATAGGAGTAGCAATATTCTTTATCCTCCATATCGCCTCATCTATATCTTTAACTATCTTGTTAATTCCTGTTACTAAGATAACATGTTTTGGACCAAATATCATCCCTGCTACTCTATTTCCTACCCCATCAGTATTTATTATGACCCCATCTATTGTAATAGCATTAGTACTAGCTAAGAATACATCGGTAATCAATTCCTCTCTTCTAATCTGGAAGTCTTCATCTGAAGAAAGCCCTGATTTCCAATGATGCACCACTATGTTTCCCCTATTTGTCAGTTCATCTATTATACCTAACTCCCTTATAGTTACAGAACCTCCTATACCAACTTTAGCTGTCTTAGGGATAATCGCTAATAACTTATCCTTAGCCTCCTCTTTAGTCCTACTCCAAAATGCATTAAACCCCCTCTTCTTTAAATTTTCCACCACTCTTTCCATTAACAATCCTTTATACCAATCCCTACTAGTATCCATAAATACCTCCTTATAATCCTAGTTCTTCATGGATTTCCTGCATAGCAGTAAGAGAAATTGTTATAAATTCTTCTAGGCTTAATCCAAGTTTCTCACAAAGTCTTATTTCTTCTCTATTTGCTCCTCTTGCAAATGCTTTCTCTTTAAATCTCTTCATTATAAATTTAGTATCTATAGCATTTAGACTCTTCTCTGGCTTTATTAGAGCCCCTGCAATTATAAGACCATTTACCGCATCCGCAGCACATAAGGCTATATGCATTGGATTACTATCAACCTCTACACCTTTTACATGTGCCTTTACTGCTCCTATAATCTCTTCTGGGAAATTGGCTTCTCTAAGTATATCCTCTGACAATACCCCATGTTTAGATGTGTCGTCTCCACACAACTCATAGTCTATATCATGTATAAGACCAGCTATGCCCCAAGTATCTTCATCTTGACTAAACTTTTTAGCTAAAACTCTCATTATAGCTTCAGTTGCAAGCATATGTTTCTTTAGATTATCTGATTTTACATACCTATTTAGTAAAGAAAGTGCAAACTCTCTATCCAAAGTCTCACTCCTTTCTAAAAATTTCTTCCATTATACTACACTAAAACCCTTCTTGATGCCCATTTTATCTGGAAGTTTATCTGCTGTAGTTAGATCGCAAACTTTTATCTTAGCGTTACTGTAGACTTACTCGGAGTACTAAGTAAATCCCTTTCAGTATGTATATTCCTTAGCGTATCTAAGAATATTGTTACATCTTCTTCTACCTCTTCTGGACTCATAACTCCTATAGCCACAGCGTCTATCTTTTTTATATTATCTAAAACAAAAGGGATGCCTTGTTCTGGCATAAGTCGTCCAGCAGCTAGTGGTTTAATAATTATTATGGGCTTAGGGGATTCTCTTATCATCTTAGCTATCCAGTTAACTTCTAGATTGGACAAAAAGCCAATAGAGTTAAATGGCAATATTACGAATTCTATATCATAATTGCTGTTAGCAAGCACTGTCAAGGTTTCAGGTCTATGGGTACTTATCCCTGGAATCATCCCCAGCTCTCTTATATAAGCTAATAGGTCTTCTATGTCTTCAATCCTGTTTTTAGAAGATACCAAATGAGAATCCACAAAACTGCAATGTATAGCGTGAAGTTTATTACCTACTTCACTAGCAATCTTAGTCTCCTCCTTGAGTTTTTCCTTCTCTAACCAACCTAAAGTCGTTGAAATCCATACCATAGGCTGTTTTCCTCTCTTTTTCAATTCTTCCTGAACTTGACAGGTCTTTTCATTAATGGGACCCAAAAGAGCTGTTACTCCTAATTCCTGACACTTTTCTAAGACCTCTACAATCCTCTCAACAGTAAAATATCTCTTTAACCATTCGTCTTTTGCTTTGGAAAAGTGAGAATAACCATTAAATGTATTAGTACCACAAATAAGACGGGAAACCTTAACCCCAGCTATCTCTATCTCAGGTATTTTTATATTTTCTTCCATGAGAATACCTCCTTGTACCTAATCTAGTTGTTTTATATTGTACCATAAGGTTTAATAAAATTCCTCAAAGACTAAATTTCCCAACAATCTGCCTTTTTCTGTCAATGCTATTCTGTCCTCTCTTTTGTAAAGCAGTCCTTGAGAGACAAGTTTCTTTATACTTTCTGAAAAGATACCCTCTATATTTATCCCTGTTCTTTTATAAACTACGCCAAGTGATATTCCTTCTCTCAATCTCAGTCCTAATATAACTAATTCTTTTGCCTTTTCTAAAGGTGAAAGTTTTTCTTCCCAGATCTTAGGGGTCTTATTGTTGAGTAACAACTCTACATAAGCTTTTATATTAGGAGTATTAGAATATCTGATATTGCCTATGAGAGAATGAGCTGAAGGACCAAATCCTAAATAATTCTCTCCTCTCCAGTAAGTCAAATTGTGCCTACACTCATAACCCTTCTTAGCATAATTGGATATCTCATACCATATAAATCCGTATTTACTCAAAATTTCTTGGGCTACGTTAAATATCTCAACTTCTATGTCTTCAGACATAGGTTCTATCTTACCATTAATAAGAGCTTTATATAAGGGAGTTCCCGGTTCATACATAAGCCCATATATAGATATATGAGTAAGTTCTTCTCTTTTCAGCGTCTTTCCCAAAGTATCTCTCCAGCTTTCTAAAGTTTGGTTTGGAATTCCATATATTAGGTCTGCGTTTATATTCTCAAAGCCTACACTTATAGCCATATCTAAAGCCTCTAGCGCTTCTTTAGAAGAATGAATCCTGCCTAAAACTTTTAGCTCTTCGTCATTGAGAGACTGGATCCCAATACTTATTCGATTTATCCCAAAGTTTCTATATTCCTTTAATTTTTCCCTATCTATTGTCCCTGGATTTACCTCAATAGTAAATTCAAAATCTTCTTCTACTTTTACTAACTTAAAAATAGTCTCTATGATATCTTCAAGATCGTCTAAAGGAAGGATACTTGGAGTCCCACCTCCTAAATATATAGTTCTTACAGAATAGTCTTTATTTAGATTCAACTTTAACTCTTTTATAAGAGCCTTGGTATATTGGTGAAAAAGAGATATATCGAATCTAAAAGAGAAAAAATCACAGTATAAACATTTTTTTATACAGAATGGTATATGGATATAAATGGCTATTTTATTCACTTTTAAGGATAGCTAAAAATGCCTCTTGAGGAACCTCTACCTGCCCTATCTGTTTCAGTCTTTTTTTCCCTTCCTTTTGTTTTTCCAATAACTTCTTCTTTCTAGTAACATCCCCTCCATAACATTTTTGTAATACATTCTTTTTTAATGGCGGAATATTCTCCCTAGCTATAATTTTACCATTTACTGAGGCCTGAATAGGGATTTCAAAGAGCTGTCTAGGTATAAGAGCCCTCAATCTTTTAACTATCTCTCTACCCTTTCTCTCTGCTTCATCCCTGTGAGTAATAATACTTAGAGCATCTACTGGTTCGCCTTTCACAAGTACCTCTAGTTTTACTAGATCAGACTCTCTAAATCCTATAGGTTCGTAATCTAAAGATGCATAACCACGAGTTACAGATTTCAACTTGTCAAAGAAGTCAAATATTACTTCGCTTAAGGGTAGTTCATATATGAATACTACCTTCATAGGGTCTATATAGTTCATTTCTATAAGAGACCCCCTTTTCCCAAGACATAGCTCCATAACTGACCCTATGAATTCTGATGGGCTTATAATAGACACCTTAACATATGGTTCCTCTACCTTCTCTATTAAGCCATAGTGTGGAAACTGGGATGGATTATTTATCTCTAAGACATTCCCATCCCTAGTATATACCCTGTATACAACATTAGGTGCAGTAGCTACCAATTTTACTCCATATTCCCTTTCTAACCTTTCCTCAACTATTTCCATATGTAGAGTCCCTAGAAAGCCACATCTAAATCCAGGACCTAGAGCCTCTGAGTTCTCTGGCTCGAAAACTAATGCAGGATCATTTAACTGTAATTTTTCTAGGCTTTCTCTAAGGTCCTCATACTGATTAGACTCCTGAGGGAAGAGTCCGCAATAGACCATAGGTTTTATTCTTTTAAATCCAGGAAGAGGTTTTTCTACAGGAGAATTAGCATCAGTTATCGTATCCCCTACCTGTGCATCCTTTACATTTTTTATATTAGCTATGATGTATCCAACTTCTCCCGCCTTTAATGAATCTGTTGGATGTAATCCGAAGGAGAAATAGCCAACTTCATCTACCTCATAGACTGCACCAGTTGACATCATCTTAATCTTCATGCCTTTTTCTACAATACCGTTAAAGACTCTAGTATAAACCACTACCCCTCTGTATGGATCAAAATAGGCATCAAATATCAACGCCTCTAGAGTTTTATTTACATCTCCCTTTGGTGGTGGAATTCTTTCTATAATAGTCCTTAGTAATTCGTCCACCCCTATCCCCTCTTTAGCACTAACTAAGAGTATCTCATTTTCTAAGAATCCTAAAGAATCTATCAATTGTCTCTTTACTCTCTCTACTTCGGCTCCTGGAAGGTCTATCTTATTTATAACTGGAACCAAGACTAACCCGTTCTCAAGAGCCAGATTATAGTTAGCTAATGTCTGCGCCTCTATCCCCTGAGTTGCATCAACTACAAGTATAGCTCCTTCACAGGCGGCTAAACTTCTAGATACTTCATAAGAAAAATCCACATGACCTGGTGTATCGATAAGATGTAATTCATACTCTTCTTCATTTAAGATATAATACATCCTTACGGGATGAGACTTTATAGTAATTCCCCTTTCTCTCTCTAGATCCATCTGATCAAGGACTTGCTCTTCGGCAACTTTTTTCTTAGGCATAGAATTGGTTTTCTCTAAAAACCTATCTGCTAGCGTAGATTTCCCGTGATCTATATGTGCTATTATGCTAAAATTTCTTATATTTTCTAATCTCATCTATTCACCACCCGCACCAAGCTCAATAAGAGCAGACCTTGTTTTCTCTAAAAGGTCTTCTTTTTCTACTATAGGTCTTCCAAACCTGACTATTACCTTTGGCCAGCGGAAGATTTTAAAAAAAATTTGATGAGTATTAAATGTGTATACAGGTACTACGGGAACATTAGTCTTTGTAGCTAGATACACAAAACCAGAATGCAATTCTCCTAACACTTTAGATAGGTCCCGATTCCTTGTCCCCTCACCAAATATTAGTAGCAATTTCCCTTCTCTAAGTATGGCTTCTGCAGTGTATAGTGCAGTCCTATCAACTTTCTTCCTTTTTACTGGAAATGCACCCAAAGCCCTAATAAGAAAAGCAAATGGCTTAAATCTGAAAAGTTCCTCCTTAGCCATAAAATAAGTTCTTCTAAAATGGATACTACATCCTATAACTATTGGATCCATCATAGCTCTGTGATTAGCAACTAAAATAACTCCTCCTTCACGAGGAACGTTCTCCAAACCCTCTATTCTATACCTACAAAATAGCGTAAGAAATGTTCTAAGTATTACCCATGCAATCCAGTAAAACATCCCGTTACCTTATCTTTCACTACTAGTAGAATTCTATCTACTACTTCTTGTATTTTTAGATTAGTAGAATCTATATAGACGGCATCAGGCGCCGCCTTAAGCGGTGCTATTTCCCTAGTACTATCCCTAGTATTTCTCTCTATAATCTCTGACAATACTGTCTCATAAGAGACCTTTTCTCCCATCTTCTGAAGATCATTATATCTCCTTTTAGCCAATTCTTCGTTTGAAGCTGTCAGGAATATCTTTACCTCAGCCTCTGGTAGTACTACTGTCCCTATATCTCTTCCTTCTATAACCATTCCCTTCAATTTAGCAAAAACTCTAGTTATCTTATTTACTATATCTCTTATCTCTTTATGTACCGAGATTTTTGAAGATAGCTCAGTTATCTCTCTAGAGTATATTCTATCAAAAGGAGGCTCTATTCCATTAATAGCAATCCTACAGAATCCTGGTTCACTCCCAGAGATAATTTCTAACTCGGAGGTAAGTTGCAAGATATCCATCCCCTCCTCCCATCCCATAGCAGAAAACCACCAGGCGATACTCCTATATATCATACCTGTATCTAAATAATCATAAGATAGCCTAAGAGATACTATTTTCCCTACTGTGCTCTTTCCTGCACCTGCAGGCCCATCTAAAGCGATATTTATTAAAGACATCTTAATTTTTCTAACTCCTCTCTAGTAAGAGGCCTTAATTCTCCTTCCTTTAAATTTCCCAAGCATATAGGACCAAACTGTATACGAACTAAGTCTAACACAGGGTTTCCTATAGCTTCAAACATTCTTCTAATCATCCTCTTTCTACCTTCATGAAGGGAGACTTCTAAAATACTTTTATCACCTTTAATTTTTATCATCCTAATCTTATCAAATCTAGCAGGACCATCTTCCAGGTCTATACCCTTACGTAATTTCTCTATTTTATCACTGTCTACCTCCCCCTTAACTGTCACCACATACTTTCTTTCTACCTCATATTTGGGATGCAATAATCTGTTTGCCAGATCACCGTCATTTGTAAGTATAAGTAATCCTCGGGTATCCTTATCAAGTCTTCCCACATGAAATAAGTCACTTCTCTTTAGTAAATCCACAATAGTAATCCTACCTTGAGGATCGGACATAGTAGTTATCGAATCCTTTGGTTTATTTAGCACAAAGTACTCCTTCTTTACTGGTTTAAGTATGGTATTATCAAATTCAACTAGATCTACATCCGGATCCACCTTGTCGCCTATTTTGGCAACAACACCATTAACTTTTACTCTTCCCGACTTTATAAGTTCTTCTGCCTTCCTTCTTGAAGCTATTCCGCAGTTAGCTAAATACTTCTGAAGCCGTATGACATCCCCATATGCTCTCTCACCTCTTGGATAGTAGCAGAGGAGACTTTTCTGGCTTTTTCTTGCCCATTCCTTACGATCTCTTTTACAAGGTCAAGATGTGCCTGCAAATAATTTCTCTTCTCTCTTATAGGAGCAAAGTAGTTAATTAAGTTATTATACAGCTCATTTTTACATGCTACACATCCTCTATCTCCATTTCTGCATTCTTTCTCTACTATATCTAATTCTTTGGTAAAGAACTTGTGAAATGTAAAAATATTGCACACCTCTGGGTGGCCCTTATCTTTAAGCCTAATTTTCTGAGGGTCTGTAATAGTTGCCATAACCTTTTCTTTAACACTTTCTGGCTCTTCAGTTACCCCAATATAGTTGTTATAGCTCTTACTCATCTTTCTACCATCAATACCCGGGAATATGGCACCTTCAGTAAGTTTTGGCTGAGGTTCGGGGAAGACTTCTCCATAAAGGTAGTTAAACCTTCGAGCTATCTCTCTAGCTAACTCTAAATGGGGAATTTGATCCGCTCCAACTGGGACCACAGTTGCCTTATATAAAAGAATATCTGCGCTCATAAGTACAGGGTATCCTAAGAGTCCATAATTTAAATTCTCTCTTATATCAAGGTTTCTAGCCATATCTTTTAAAGTAGGATTTCTTTCCAACCAACTTATAGGGGTAATCATAGAGAGCAAAATATGTAGCTCTGCATGGTCTGGAGATAAAGATTGTATAAATAGAGCACTCTTTTCTGGATCTATCCCTATGCTTAATAGATCAAGTATTAGATCCCATACATCTTGGGACAATGTCGAAATATCCTCATATCTAGTAGTGAGTGCATGCCAATCTACTATAGGGAAGAAACATTCGTATTCATCTTGCATCTTTACCCAGTTTATGGCAGCTCCAAAATAATTACCAAGATGCATTTTACCTGTTGGTCTTATACCGCTCAAAACTCTCTCCATATCTCAAGCCTCCATTACCTATATAAATATGTTAAATAGCCAATTTACTATTGGAGTCACTATTAAACTTATAAAATTGGTAAATGTTATTAATATTATTATAACTATAAATCCGTACTGTTCTAAAAAATCCGCTATATACATATACCGATAAGGTAGAAGAAGTAACAAAAGTCTAGATCCATCTAAAGGAGGGATTGGTATAAGGTTAAAAACAGCAAGGG
This sequence comes from bacterium, assembly GCA_049970495.1. Lineage (GTDB taxonomy): Bacteria > DUMJ01 > DUMJ01 > DUMJ01 > DUMJ01 > DUMJ01. The sequence continues at coordinate 8,673 of JBMFMV010000032.1, read as the reverse complement.
CTATGTTTATGTAGATACTTATAGATAAAAATGCATTCAAAGGTATTATATAAAGAGACATAAATGTACGTCCTATCAATGCAAATACTATAGCCAAAAGGAAATTAGCCGTAGGTCCGGCTATAGAAACTAATATTGTATCTCTCTTATAATTAGAAAAGTTGTTTGGATTTATAGGTACTGGCTTTGCCCAACCAAATCTAAAGATAAGAAGCATAACAGTTCCTATAAGGTCTAGATGAGCAAGTGGATTTAATGTCAACCTACCATAAAATTTTGGGGTAGGATCCCCTAACTTATATGCTGCCCATCCATGCGCATATTCATGGAACGTAATAGCTATTAGAATAGCTGGTATGCTTAACAATAAATTTAAGATATTAAATCTCATCTCTTAAAGAGATTAGCATAAAAAGATACAAATTTCAAGACAGTGTATTACTACTCAGTAATACTTTCCCCTGATGTAAAATTTGACACTACGATACAAATATTATCAATCCTACTATTTTTCATAAGTATATACTCTTTTAATTCTCAGGAGCTAGAATAAAGCCTATTTATACATATACCTCTTTATCTTTTGTGTTGGAGTCTTCTCGAACTCTTTTTCAACTATATTAAAACCTTTAATCTGAGAAAAAGTAGGAAGTCTATGATTCACCTCTTTTATAAGATTATCAAAGTATTTTTCTAATCTTTCTTGAGCTTGATTAGGTTCAATCTCAAGGAGTTTTAGCTCTGCATTTAGGAAATCATAATCTGGATATATATACGCTATCAACTTCCCTTCCCTTTCTAACAGCAAAGCTTCCGAAATACCCCTGTCTTCGCTTAGAACTTGCTCTATCTCTTCAGGATATATATTCTCCCCATTAGGCCCTAAAATAATATTCTTTAACCTCCCCTTCAGGTATAGATAGTTATCTTTATCGATATACCCTAAATCTCCAGTTCTCATCCAACCGTCTTCAGTAAATAATTTTTTTGTCTCCTCTTCATTTTTGTAGTAACCTTTAGTGACCATCGGTCCTTTTACTAAGACTTCTCCGATACCTGTTATAGGATCAGGCTTATCTATCTTTATCTGTGCACCTTTTATAGGATAACCACAACTCTGGAATCTCTTCTTGTCAGGCATAGCAAAAGTAATTAAGGGTGCACATTCGGTCATACCATATCCTACAGCGCTAGGAAATTCTCCTTCTAGGAGGAATAGATCAGCTTCAGGACTAAGAGGGGCTCCTCCAATACATATAAGTTTTATATTACCTCCAAATGCCTCAAGTAAAGATTTACAGGCTTTCTTATAGAGAACTTTCCTAAGTGGCTTAATCTTAGTAGCGCCTCTTAAGATTATATTATCTTGTAGTTTAGGTAGGACATTCTTTTTGTATATCTTTTCTATTACTAGTGGAACCATCATAACCATAGTTGGCTTTACCTTCTCAAAAGCCTTAAGAAGTACCTTAGGACTTGGTTTTTGTTTGAGATAATAAACACTTGCACCTCCAACCATAGAAAGAAGTAAAGTGAAAGTACATTCATAAGTGTGAGAAGACGGCAAGATAGATAGGAATCTGTCTTCACTATTAATCTCTATATAGTCTAATGCTGCCAAGATATTCCAGAATATATTTTTATGAGTAAGCATAACACCCTTAGACCTTCCAGTAGTGCCAGATGTATATACTATAGCTGCAATGTCATCTGCTTTCGGGATATACTCCTTATTAGATTCAATCTTTATCCTACTTATACGTTCAAGGAATAACTGGTCTATCTTATTCCTAAACTCAAGGAGTTTGTTTTTTATCTGAGATTTTGCTTCTTTGACTTTATTTATCTCCACCTCTCTAAAATCGTCTAACAGATAAATCTTCTCTAACTGTCCTAGACTGCCTTCTTCAACCTTATCAAGTAATGAGGAGGAGACAAAGAGGATTTTTGCATCAGACATATTTATGATATTAGAGATACTAATGCTGTCAAATTCATGCAGAATAGGAACGATAATAGCTCCATAAGTAACAACTGCCATGTATACTAATCCCCAATTTATAGAATTTTCTCCGAGAAGAGCTATCTTATCTCCTGGTTTTATCCTATTCTCATTAAGGATACTCTTTATACCTTGAATCCTCTCTTTGGCTTGTCCGTAAGTAATTGAGGCGACTAGCTCATCTTCGTCAAGTTCACAAAGGAAGGTATTATCTTTATACCTATCAAGACATACATTTATATACGTTCCTAAAGCATCTATATCATCGTAAAACATCTATTCACCCCTCTTTTGAGCCTAATCAAAAAATAGGCTTTTTATAAGTTTAACTAAGGCAATTTTTAATCTTTCTTTTTCTTCACTCATAGATAACAGTAAAATAGTACTATATATTGATATTCCTATCAAGATTAGAACGGATATTCTAAAGAATTCAATCCTAATAAAACTCAAATACCCTTTTAAAAAGAATAAGGCACATCCCATTATAAGAGAAGATAATAAGATCTTTGTAAAGTTAATAACTAACTTTTCCCCACCTATATATCCTAGCTTCTTCTTTAACAGGAACAATAGTAGAATAAAAGAAAACATACTAGATATAGAAGTCGCTAAGGCTAATCCGAGATGAGCCATTACTCTTACAAGAATAGCATTAAGAAGTATATTCATCCCTATAGCTAAGAAGCTGACTATTACAGGAGTAGCTGTATCTTGAAAAGAATAAAATGCTCTAGCTACTACAGGTCCAGCAGAAAAAGCAAATAGACCTAAAGAATAAAATCTAAGAGCGCCAGCGGTAAGAATAGTAGCTCTACTATCAAAAGCCCCTCTTTCAAAAAGGAATCTGATTATTTCTTTATCTAACACTATAAGACCAATACTAGCAGGAATAACAATAATCCAAATAAATCTTATAGCTTTATTGAGTAAATCAATAATCTTGTCATTCCTTCCTTCTATCACTAATTCAGAAGCAGTTGGATATATGGCTATAGATAAGGAGTTAGCAAAAAGTGAAACGGGGAGGTCCTTTATCCTTGCACCAAAATTCAATGCAGAGATAGAACCTTCAGGTAATCCAGAAGCGAATATCCTATCAATTATAGTGTTCAGATAACCAACACTAGCACCTAACAAGACAGGGATCATAAGATAAAAAGTCTTTTTAACTGCTGGATGAGAAAAGTCTATATGCCATCTTATATATGGTAATCTCTTCTTTAGATAGAGAAAGACAAGAAAAACTTGCAGAAAAACTCCAAGGACATTACCTAGCGCAAGACTAAAGGGAGGCAAAGCCTTGCCTAAGGTTATAATAGAGAAAATTACACATAAATTATATAAAAAACCACCTATACTTGGAATTAAAAATTGTTTATAAGACTGAGAAAGTCCTGTAAGAATACCCAATATTCCATGAAATAAGAGGGATGGGAGTAATAGTCTAGTCATTAGTGTAGCCAATTTTAGCCTATCACTTGGAAATCCTGGGGCTATCAATCTTAAGAATGGCTCTGTAAGAAGATAAGAAATAACCGTAGCTACAATAAGATATACAAAAGATACGCTAAGAACAGTATCTGCAGCGTACCAAGCCTTTTCTTCTCCATTTTTCTCTTTTTCTTCTAAAAATACCGGAATAAAAACAGTAGTCAAGGCTCCTCCTATCAACCCAGCCAATGTCAAAGGAAGTACTTGAGCAACTAAATAGGCATCAGTTATAGCCTTAGCACCAAATACATTAGCTATAATAACCTCTCTAAAAAATCCAAAAATTCTACTTAGAAATGCTATAACTGTAAGTAAAACTGTTGCTTGTAAAATGGATTGCTTATGTATATTAATCATAAGGAACTTATTGTTTCCTCGAAGATCTTTCTGTAAAAATCTAGCTTCTCTTTAGTTTTAGCTTCAAATCTTAATACAAGAGCCGGTTGAGTATTACTTGCCCTTATAAGACTCCAACCATCTGGAAATTCTATCCTTAGCCCATCGATTGTTATAACCTTAACTATACTTTTAGCTAATTCTGGATATCTAGCTTTAAATCTAGGAAGAAATTCTTCTACTATTTGAAATTTCCTTTCCTCAGGGCAATCTATCCGTATTTCTGGGGATACATACATCTCTGGGAGATCCTTTAAAAGGTCTGAGAAAACAAAATTAGAGTTGTTTCGTTTTTCTCTAGCTACTATTTCAAGAAGCCTTAAGGTTGCATATATGGCATCATCATATCCGAAGTATCTGTCATTAAAGAACATGTGGCCACTCATTTCGCCAGCTAAAAGTGCAGATTCTTCTCTTAATTTCTTCTTAATTAGAGAATGTCCCACTGGAGAAAGTACAGGTACCCCCCCAAGTTTTTCTATGCCGTCAAATAAAGTCTTAGAGGCTTTAACTTCACTTATTATCTTTGCCCCATGGTTATTCTTTAGTATCTCTTTAGCAAAAATATACGTCAATTTATCTCCATATACAACATTACCATTCTCATCTATAACCCCTATTCTATCTACATCACCATCATAAGCAATACCTAAGTCAAGTCTATTCTCTTTTACCTCCTTTATTAAGTCTTCCAATGTCTCTAGTAAAGTAGGATCTGGATGATGATTAGGGAATCTACCGTTTGGCTCAGTGTAAAGTTCAACCAATGATATATTTAGTTCTCTAAGTATATGAGGAACTATAAGACCAGCACACCCATTACCACTATCAATTCCTATTCTTATTAATCCAGGATTTATTTCACCTAAGGGGCCTCTTTTAAACTCCTTGACAAGAAAATCCTTATAAACAGATAACATATCAAATGATTTTAGATTTCCTATATTAAAGTTGAATTTTACCTTTCCACTTTCAACTTCTCTTACTATTTCATAAAGTCTCTGTATTTCATCACCAAATATGGTCTCCTTTCCGACACATATCTTTAACCCATTAAATTCAGGAGGATTATGACTTGCGGTAATCATAAGTCCACCATCTACATCTAGATTAAAAAGGGAGAAATATAAAACAGGTGTTGGACAGACTCCAATATCTATAACATTAATTCCCCCAATATTTAGACCCCTAACAAGTCCATCAAAAAGAATCTTAGAGTGTAATCTTACATCTCTTCCAACCGATACAGTATAATGTTCTTTTTTTATCTTATCCCTTAGATAAATACTATATGCCTTCCCTATAATTTCCATTACTTCCGGTGTGATCTCTTTACCAACCTCGCCTCGTATATCGTACATACGAAAGATAGTCCTATCTACCATAGGAAATAATCCCTCCATTCTTTATAGTTTGGTAAGAAATTACATAAATAGTATAACATATAAAGAAAAAAGGGCGAGCCACTTTGCCCGCCCTTTAAAATCTCTTAATAACTATTGTTTAAAGAAGAACTGCTCAGGTCTAGCATTCTTAGGAGACCTAAGGGTATCATCCCAAATAATACCGTCAGGGACATTTCTAAAGTTATTTTTCACTACAACAGGCTGGGGCAATTCTCCAACGATACCTATCATCCAAATATTTCTCTTATGTAAATTGATTATCTCCTTAAAGAATCGATCTCTCTGTTTCTCATCTGCTGTAGCCTTTGCCTTATCCCAGAATTCATAGATCTTTTTAATATCACCCTTAGGTTCCTCTCCACCTTTACCACCTGTAGAATACCACTGGCCATAAAGTGGTGCCCAAGGTCCATCAGTGACAGTCCCTAGAAGTCTTCCAGGATCAGATATTACTGCTGCATTTCTATCAAAATTCCATACTCCAATCTCTAGCTCTCCAGCGTTACATCTAGTAACGTATAGAGACCTCTCAACTGGCTGTATAGCAACCTTTACCCCTACTGCTTCCCAGTACTTCTTTACCATCTCTAGAACATCTGACCAAGCTCCAAATATTCCGCTTGGGAATGTTATAGTCAAAGCCAGAGTCTTCCCATCTGGTCTTAGTCTAAAGCCATCCTTATCTTTCTTGTTAAGTCCTATTCTATCTAAGATCTCATTAGATTTCTTTGGATCGTACTCTGCCCACATCTTTTCCCATTCTGGATCATAAAAGGCAACACCACTGATAAGAGAGCACTGTCTAGGCTTACCCATGCCTAGATATACAAGCTTCCATATCTCTTCTCTATTAATAGCTATAGATAATGCCTGTCTGAATCTTCTATCCTCAAATAGCTTACGCAGAACCGGATCTTTGACGTTCTGGTTTAAACATATCATAACATCAGAACCTACACCTTGTTTCCAGTTAAGGACTCTATAATTTCCTTTAGCTCTGTTTTCCATAAGGAGTGTATAATCTGGAAGACTGATATGTCTTGTCTGCATATCTATTTCACCAGCAACAGCCTTCATCGTGATCACTTCTCTATTTTCTACAAGGGCATGAGCTATCTTATCAATGTACGGTAGTTGATTTCCCGCTGGATCTATTTTCCAATAGTATGGATTTCTTTCAAAGATCATAGTAGTAGCTGTTGGAAGGGTTGTATTTTTCCAAGGGTGTAGAACTGGAAGTTCAGGATTTTGTAGCCAAGCATTAGAGTTGCTTACTTTAGCATCAAATAATTGATACCAGAATTGAAATCCTGCATCTTTTACCTTCTTTTCTAACTCTTCTTTCGGTGTATATTTTATATGGAACTGCTTTCCATAATGTTTTGGTAAGAAGAACTGATTTCCTCCTGATTTGCATATATTTATCAAAAAGAGAGGATTTGGTTGCTCAAATTCTACCCTAAAGGTATATGTATCTACCTTTACTATTTTACAAGGTTTACCTCCAGCAGTAAGCCATGTAGCAACAGTCGGTGTAAGTTCTTTATTCATTACTACATCCTCATACCAGAACATTACATCGTCAGTAGTTAAGGGTGTTCCATCTGACCATTTGATACCTTCCCTAATCTTGAAAGTATAGACCTTAGCATCTTTAGAAACCTTCCAACTCTCTGCTATATTAGGTAAGACCTTTGTTCCACCCTTGTCAAACATAACCAGATGCTCATGACAGATCTTATTTGGACCCCACTGGTCAGAAAGACCAAGCCATGCCCTACGCCAAGTTCCACCATACTGACCAATCTCTTCTACAGGTGTTACCACTAGAGGGCTTTTAGGTAATCTCTGTTCTACTGGTGGAAGTTTACCCTGCTTTACTAGTTCTTGTAACATTGGAGCTTCATTAAACTTAGCAATCTTCTTTCCAGTTAACTTCTCATAGTCTGAGAGATTATAATACTCTCCAGGAATAACTTTTTCCTGCGAGAAACCTAAGCCAGAAGTACTTATAAGTAGACTCAAAACCAATACCAGTATCAAACCAACCTTCAATAATCTCATAATCAGACCTCCTTCTTTTTAGTTTTATTTAAATAACAATATTTAACAAAAGCCTTACAGGCAACATCTTGCCAATAGGGGTCAAGTCCTAAGGCCTCGTTAGATTGATAATATCCAGCTATAAATCCACCATCAAAACATCCTAATTTCTCTATCATCTCTTTGGCAAAATCTTCTATTAGTTTTTCATCCTTCTGAGGTAGTACCTGCTGTATATCCACAGGACACCAGAAATTGACCTTACCACCAAAGTCTCTAGCCAAGTTATCTATACCATGTAAAGCGGGTTGATCAAACTGTAAGACATCTATTCCAACTTCTATTAGATCGGGTATTATTTCATAGATATGGCCACAAGAATGCATAAAAACATAAAGTCCAAGCTTATGAGCAGTATTACACAGTTGGATAAAACCGGGTTTAAATAACTCTCTCCAAGATTTAGGTGAAACTAGGAGTCTATCCTGCGTTCCCCAATCTTCTGCAAACATAACTGCGTCGGCACCAGCCTTAGCGAATTTCTCTATAACAATCTCTAGTAAGTCAGCAATATCCTTAAGTAACTTGGCCACATTTTCCTTCTCTGCAGCTACATCCAACAGAAAATTATCCATTCTTCTTAGATACCTTGCTATACTAAATGGGAATCCTGGAAGAAATCCTATACGGAATTTATCCGGTATCTCCTTAAAGATTCTTCTAGCAGGTTCATATCTGGAATCTAGATCCAGCGGAGGAAATCTATAGGAGTCAAGTTGACTCCAATCCTCTATAGCTCCCTTTACTACTTCTCCTTTCGAATATGCCTCAAGCCTGGCCCAGGTGTTTCCCCACTCGTCTATCCTTTCCCATCTATTATTTCCTTTATAGACCCATTCCTCACTTACATAAGGATTTGGTCCTAAACCTACTCCAACTATATCATTGGGGTATGGCGGTGGTAAAGTCATAGGTATTCTTTCGGGCCCTTCAAATTCCAAACTCTTTATCACAATTTCTCTACTAGTCATGTACCTCCGCCTTTAAAAGTAGATTTTCTCCAGGCTCTAAAACCCCTTGTATACTCAATTTTCTAAATAAGAATCTCATATTCTACCCCACTGTTTAAACCCCTCTAAAACTGCTATTTAAAGCTACCCTCTCGGGTTAGCTTGACTGAATTGCCTCTTAAATCATTAAGGCTATCATATCTTCTCCTCTCTAGGCATCACTCTCCTTACTTCTACTGATAGTCTACTCCTACATCCCAATCCTCTCTAACTTTACCTATATTTTATCCTTCCCCCACATTTGTCAAGGGGAGTTTTCGAG
>JBMFMV010000031.1:0-20687 GCA_049970495.1 bacterium | reverse complement strand
CACCCTGCTACTTTTAGCCTTGGACGTATTTTTTGAAGAAACTCTTTTAAGGTAACTTGACTAATCTTAACTTATAAGCATCTATCCTTCTACAATTAATCTTTATTATCACCTCCTTGACTCTAAAGATTAACATATCTGTTAACATTAACATAAGTATATCATACGTAACTCCATTATGTCAATGAATTCCTCTCTTGTTATAATTACTGCTTTATGAAGAACTGTTCAGGGTATAGTGGCTGACGATGGTAGAAATTCTGTAATCCTGTTACTTTTCTAGGGGTATTTCTAAAGTTTTTCTTTATTATGTGGGCTTCCCCTGGATATGTAGTTATTGGTATTATCCACAGATTTTCATTATGAGTTCTGATTATTTCTGTAACTATTTTCCTTCTTGTCTTTATATCTAGAGCTTCTAACATAGCCCTTTGTAATGCTACGAGTTTCTTGAATATTGGTGGTGGTTCCTCCCCTTCCTTACCACCAGATACTGACCATCTGTACCATAGAGGAGCCCAATATGTCGTTCCTATAGAAATAGGGAGGAAATTCCAGTCTAGTATCGGATGCCAAGGACCAGATATGTTAATTGCTACTATATGATGCTCATTGGCAGATGTCCTAGTAGCAAGAAGAGATGCAGACTCGTACTTTAAGGCCACTTTAATACCAACATTGCTCAGATACTTCGCTATTAGCTCTGGGGTATCACCTTGATAAGACCCTGGTGGATGACGATATTCTACTACTACTGCAACAGGGGTTCCATCTGGGAAGAGTCTAAAACCGTCCTTATCTCTCTTAGTAAGACCTATCTGATCTAACAATTGATTAGCTTTCTTGGGGTTATATTCTACATTTTTTAATGCAGATTCGAGCTGCTCTGGAGAGTAATATGGGGAGCTTTCAGGCATAACTAGTAATCTCTTTTCACTCTGACCAGCATAGAGGATTTTACTTATTGCATCTCTATCGACTGCAAGAGATAAAGCTAATCTAAATCGCTTATCACGGAAAAGGCTGCGCAACTTAGAATCCTTAACATTCTGGTTAATAAATAGAGCTACTGCAGTAATACCATCTACCGTATACCTAGTTGCCACATCGTATCCACCCTTTTCTGCATTTTCTAGTAAGACTGGAAAGTCGTTTAATCCTCCTATAAAGTGGCATCCCCAATCAGTTCCTCCTGAGAGAGCCTTCATAAGAGCGACATTTGCATCGGAGACTATCTCAAGAGCTATTCGGTCAATATAAGGTAGCTGATTACCAGCTGAATCTACTTTGAAATAGTATGGATTTCTTTCCATAATCTGAACCATCTGACCAGGTTTTGTCTTGAGCTGCCATGGGACCATTACTGGTAAGTCAGGATTTACCCTATAATCCGCTTTTTGCAAGAATAACTGGTTCCATGCAGAGAATCCTTCGGACTTTAATATTTTGTTAAGCTCATCTGTTGTAGCATACTTCGGATGAAACTGTTTTAGGTAATGCTTAGGGCTCATTACCATTGCCTCGCTAATATTAGAATACAAAGTCTCAAAAAAGATAGGGTTAGGATTTCGGAATATGAATCTAACGGTGTACTGATCTACCTTTTCCACTTTACCTACCCCATCTTTTGTCTGGAACCACTGAGGTATTACAGGAGTAAGGTCCTTATTGAGAAGTATATCTTCATACCAGAAGACAATATCATCTACAGTAAATGCCTCACCATCTGACCATTTTACCCCCTTTCTAAGTTGAATTGTATAAACTTTGGCATCTTTAGAAATCTGCCAGCTTACTGCTAAATTAGGACGAACTACCGGTTGACCCTTTTCTCCTCTAGCAGAAGGGTCATCAAACCTTAAAAGAAGCTCATGTCGAAGTTGGTAGATATGATAGTTAATTGGTTCGGCTATATGCCATGTCCCTCCATATTGGCCTATCTCTTCATAGGGTTCAACAACTAGAGGTTTTTCTGGGAGTCTTTTCTCTACTGGAGGTAATTTCCCCTGTTTTACCAATTCTGCTAACATAGGGGCCTCTTTAAAACTGGTTATCTTCTTGCCTGTTAGTTTTTCGTACTCCTCTATTTCATATTGGCCAATAGAAACCTTCTTCTGTGCATAAGCTATAGGAAAGATTTCTACTATTAAAGTTATACATAATACAAATAGTACTAAACTTTTAAAAAATTTCATCTTTTGCTCCCTCCTTCACAAAATCTTAATATTTACTAATTTTGAAATCTAAAATCTAGGTAAACTGAAGTTTTATAAGATTTATTCAAAGGATATCTCCTATCTCACCTCCTCTAAAGCCCTACAGGATTCCCTTATTATTAGCTCAGGTTGTAGTACAATATTTTGTGGAGGATCCAAAGGTTTATCTTTTCCCTTTATTCTCTTTAAGAGCCATTCTGCAGCTATTATCCCTATAGCGTATGAATTTTGACTTACAACAGTCAAAAATGGAGTTGTTACAGAGATATCTTCTACTTCATCAAAAGAAACTACTGAAATATCTTCAGGAATTTTTAACCTTAGTTCTCTGATAGCCTTAAGAACCCCCACTGTTATTAATCTATTCCCACCAAATATTGCAGTAGGAGGATTATCCATCTTTAAAAGCGACATAGTATTAATATAACCATCTTCTCTACTGTATTTTTCGCCCCATCTGATAAGAGATTCATCTATGGAAATATGTGCCTCATTTAAAGCCTTTCTATATCCCTTTACCCTCTCTATCGCAGTAGATATCCTTTTAGGACCAACAATTATACCTATTCTACTGTGCCCAAGGCCGATTAAATATTTTGTAAGTTCGTAGGCTCCACTGAAACTATCACTGTAGATACAATCAACCTCTAAGCCTTTTATACACCTGTCTATTAGTACTAGTGGGACATTCTTTGATAATATTAGACTTATCCCATTGTTTTTATTACAGTTTGATGGGCTTAGAATAATTCCATCTACCCTCTTCCTAAGAAGGAGCTCTATATATCTTTCTTCCTTTTCCGGATCTTCATCTGTATTACACAGTATAATATTAAAGCCATTCTTTATAGCGGTATCCTCTACACCTCTTGCTATCGTTGTAAAGAATGGATTAGTGATATCTGAAATTATAAGGCCTAATACATGGGTTTTCTTAGTAATTAAGCCATGAGCTAATGCATTTGGTACATAACCCAGCTCCTTCATTGCCTGCTCTACTCTTTTTCTAGTCTCCTGGCTCACATATTTACTATTATTTATCACTCTAGAAACAGTCATTACCGAGACCCCAGCTCTCTCGGCAACCTCCTTTATAGTAGCCATCTCTGAAGTAGCATCTCCTTTAGCATGTTAACATTAACAGATACTACTTATTATATTCTTACCGATAAGCTTCGTCAATAGAGAAAAATTTAAATAAGAACCCGCTAAAAGACGAACTCTTTAGTATTTAAGCCTCTACTTACAGTTTACTTATAACACTTTTTATAAATTCTAGACTTCTAGGGACCCCAGTCTTTTCATCCTCAGGTCCTTCATATTCTAGTGCTACATAACCATTATAGCCTGCATCTTTAAGAACTTTTAGACATCCTAATACATCTACATCTCCTTCTCCTATAGTGCAAGGTTCGATGCTCCAGCCCCAAGGTAGAGATGGGTTTGGTCTCCTTTTGAAGTCCTTTATATGCACATAGGCACAGTATTTACTGACAATTTTTGTTCCATCTACCGCTTCTTGGCCACCAGCCATATAGTTTCCTATATCAATAGTAGCACGGAGGTATTTAGAATTTATTGCCTCTATAACATATACCTGTTCTTCTGCGGTACAGGGAAGTCCTCCGTGGTTTTCGATCGCCAAGATAAGTCCTAACTTCTCCGCCTCTTTAGCTAAAACTCCTAGAGCATCTATTACTCTTTTAAATGCTTCGTCTTTTACCTTTTTGTCAATGTTAATTCTATCCTTTAAGGTCCCTCCAAAGATTCTTGATACAGGAGCTCCTACTTCGGAGGCTATTTTCATCCACTTGATTGTTTTCTCTATCATCTCGTTATATACCCGTTTATCTTCTAGATTGAAGTTTGTGGATAGAGAAAAACCCGATAGTTCGATATTTGATTTTGCCAATGCTGACTTGACTTTCTCAACTACCCCTTCCATTTCACCGATGAGCCCGGCATGAAAATCGACTGCATTAACCCCTAGTAATTTTGCCTCTTCACAGAGTCTCTCTAGAGTCCAATTTTATTCTTTCCATCTCCTATGAAAACTGTAATGACATATAGACAATTTCATAATTTATTACCTCCCAAATTAATTAGAGTCCACATACCTTATGGCATTTATCTAATACCGCTATACGCTTTCTTACACTCTCAGGTGTTACAGCTAGAGGCGCGCCTCTTCTAATAGTGTTAAACAGGTCTATATAATATTTAGTTTCTGGCGTAATTGGGTCATCTTCAGCCTTCCAAGATTCTTCATACCAATGTAGTTCTTCTCTATTGTAACTTCGATCAGGAGTAGGATTAGTATCTAATTTTCTATGCGGTAATTCCTCTGGTTTTATATATTTCCATTTCAGCTCATCTGTTGAACCTATAAGAGTCCCCTGAGTTCCCATAACGAGCCATCGTTCTACAGGATAGGCACAGGTACTAGTATGTTCGATGTCTATAAGTGGTTCTCCAGGAGCTCTTAATAGAAGTTTTACGTGGTCATCAGCATCTCCAAGAGTTAATGCCCTATCTAAATGGCAGAATACTTCAGGTTCTTTTTCATTTAGAAGCGCAATAGCCATATCAATAAGGTGGATCCCATTATTGTTGAGGCTTCCTCCTCCAAACTCCCTTACGGTTTGCCAGTCCCATCTTCTTCCAAAGCTGTTTAGAGTTATGCGAATTTGAACAATCTTACCTAATTTCCCAGAGGCCATTACCTCTTTTACCTTTAGGAAGTCTTTAGAATAACGGCGATTCTGAAATATTGTAAGAAGAGAGCCTGTTTCTTTAGAGGTTTTAATCATCTCATCAGCATCCTTAAGGTTAGTAGCCATAGGTTTTTCACATACTGCCATCTTGCCAGCCTTAAGACTATCGATTGTGCAGATGGGGTGAAGATATGTAGGTGTAGCTACTACAACTAGCTCTACTTCAGGGTCCTTTAAGAGCTCCTTATAATCAGAGTAAATTTTACACCCTAATGTTTCTTTAGCTTCTTTAAGCCTATCTTCTATAAGGTCACTTACTGCAACGATCTTATACATATCCTTCATCTCTTTAAGTGTTCTGGTATGGATATTCCAACCACTACGACCAAGTCCAATGATACCTACACGGATTGGCTCCTCCATTTTCTATCGCCTCCTTTTAAATTCTATCTATTCCCAGTTAATAATTGTTCTTCGATATTTCATCATAGATTATACAACTTATTTCTTTTAAGATGTGATAATATTAGTATTAAGAGTACAAAACCGGATTAAAGGGGTAGAGATTTTTGAAGCATAGGGCTGGATCTTCTAAGATTAAATATGAGCATGCTATGATTCATGGCTTAAGAGACTTTTTAGAGAAGGAATTAGAGCCCCTAGATTATGTTGAGGCTATTTTCCCAGGGGAAATTAGGAGGACTAAGGGAACAAGCTCAGGATTTAAAGTCCGTTTTAAGTATACTACAAAGACAGGGGTAAAGCTTCTAGCTTATGCTCCTTCGGTGGTGCAAGAAGTTTTTGTAATAACTAAGGATCCGGAAGCATTGAGAAGATTTGTAGAAAAGAGGGAGGGTTTCTAGCATGAATAAGAAGATATATGTGATTGCACATAGAGGTGCGTCAGCCTATGCACCAGAGAATACATTTCCCGCGTTTGAGTTGGCACTAAAGATGGATTCTTGCGGAATAGAGACTGATATACATTGTACAAAAGACAATGTCCCTGTCCTTATACATGATGCTACAGTAGACCGTACTACAAACGGAAGTGGAAAGGTTAATGACTTTACACTAGAGGAGATAAAAAGGCTAGATGCAGGTAGCTGGTTTTCTTCAGAATTTGCCGGAACTCAGATACCGACATTAGAGGAATTTCTTAAGGTATTTGGTAAGAAAGTCTATCTTGTTTTGGAGATAAAAGATAAAAAGGCTACTAGAAAGACCTTTGAGCTAGTAAGAAACCTAGGGCTTTTAGATGATTCTACATTTATATCTTTCAATATCGAAGTCCTAAAAGAGATAATAAATCTTGAGCCAAACGCAAATGTTGGATTTTTGACCAACTATGTAGACGAGGAAGTTATTAAGATGATAAAAGATATAGACATAGGACAAATATGTCCTTATGCCCCCTCTCTAACAAGATCTACTGTAGAGATGATAAGAAGCTACAAGTTAGATATAAGGGTGTGGGGGGTAGATACAGAGGATATTATGGAGAAGATGATCGATTTAGAGATATATACTATGACAGTCAACTTCCCGGATAAACTGATAGAAGCTTTACGGAGGCGAGGTATTATCTAGATTCTTTTATTCTAACTTAAGTGGGTCTACAAAGAGGTCAATCCATGGTAACTTGTATGTAAACCAGACAAATAGGAGTATAGATACAACAAATAGCATGGATATAGTTAACTTGAATCCCAAGGAAGGTCTGGTCTTCTCTGTATTTTTCTCTATTATTCCTCCGACTACTCCGGATATATAGCTTACTATTAGAGCCCAAGAAAGTTCTGCTGTTATTGTAGAGAATTTACCCCAAATAGCAGGAGCGAGATACCAGATTAAAAAGATCGCCCAAGGTATAAAAACAGTAGCTAAAGCTCTAGAATACCAAAAGTTGTTACCTCTAAGTCTCCTTCTAATGATTCCATACTCTATCAAAGAGGCAAAGAGATAGGCAAAGAATCCCATCTTTAGATGTTGAAAGACGGATTCGTCTGTTCCACATATTGGCTTTAGAAATTGTAGCCCAGTAGATTCATATCCAAAATGGAGTAGCCCAAATATGAGTAGATAGATTATCGCCTTCAAATATATGTTCATGATTAATCGCCACTAAGAGCCTTTACTATCTCACTACAGAACTCTGGCAGGTCATCTGGAACTCTTCCTGTTATAACATTTCCAACTCTTACTACTGGCTCGTCTACCCACTCTGCCCCTGCATTCCTAAGGTCATCTCTAACAGCGATCCAACTACATACCTTTTTACCCTTCACTATGTCTGTTCCTTCAACTGCATCGGTAGAAATAAAGACTTGAGGTCCGTGACATATAGCGGCTACCACTTTACCCCTTTTATACATCTCTGCAACAAATGAAAGGACCTTTCTGTTACATCTAAGATAATCTGGAGCAAAACCTCCAGGGATTAAGACTGCATCAAAGTCATCAGCCTTAAGGTCATCGGTAGAACATCTTATCCATCTTCTCCCTTCACCTAGAACAACTAGAGGAACCGTACTTCCAAATCTTCCTGTGATGGGTTTTTCTCTCCAGTATGGTCTAGTGCTGAAGTGTCCTGGAGATTCTGGAGGCAGTGTAGCAACAGTTATTTTTGCTCCTTCCTCGCTCAATCTTAAAATAGGATAAAGTACCTCTATGTCTTCAAACTCATGTGCAGTAAGTATAACTATCCGCTTTCCCTCAATTCTCACAGTTGACACCTCCTTATCTAAAGTTTTCTTTACACATCCATAATCCTAAAGCAGGATTCTTTATAAAATAGAATTTTTCTCCATCTTCTGTTATATTAAACCCTTCTTTGCTCTTTTCAGGATTATATCTTCTATAAGCCTCCTCTAAGGTCATATACTTATAATTCACACTTTCTATTTCTTCTCTACTAAGTTTACTAACTGCATAAGTAATCGTAAATCTTCCATCTGAAGAGCCATGTATAAGGTGTGCAGTTACCGCTTGATTCTCTTGTAGTTCTCTGTTTTCTCTGAATAACTCTATGATTCTCTCTCTTCCTACATAGCCATATTTTCTTATAATAGAATCATTCCCCTTATCTTCTCCAAACCGTCTTACTCCGGGAGCAATTATAATAAGTTCTCCGTCGTCTTTTATGGCAAGTTTTGTCCTATATATCGCCTTGTTCCCTAGCCAAGTGCTTTTGAACTCTTCTTCCTCCAAAAAGACAACAATTTTTTCTATAGGCTTTTCTATAAACGTCACATTCTTTTCTAGACTGAGCCCTGCCGCCTCTTCAAAGATCTTTCTCTCTCTCCCTACGAAGACTCCCCACAGATTGGTAGAATTTTCCATTTGGGTTGTGACGGTAAGAACATACAAAAGTGGAATCTCACCTAAAAGATTCTCCTCTGCGTAGTCAAAGACCTTCCTTACGGGGTTGTCTATTCTACCAAGTATTCTCTCCATCCCATAGAAGGCACCTAAGAGGTGTGTCTTATCTATTGTTCTCTTTCCTCCGCATCCGACAAGAATATTCTTTGTGTAATTAGCCATGCCACTTACTTCATGGGGAACAACCTGTCCTATAGAGATGATAAGATCATAACTCTTATCTAAGAGTCTCTTGTTTATATCTACTTCTATAGCCTCATCAAATATCCCTTCTGAAACGCTTCTAACAAAGTCTTCTGGAATTTCCCCTATATTTACTACATCTTCTCTCCAGTTATGAACTATAAAATTTTCCTCGGGTATAAGACTGCCGAAGATTGATAGCCTCTCATCCTTTGTCATTGGCATATGTGACCCAAGGGCAGGCATTATATCTATCTTACAACTATTTTTGAGTAACTCATAGAATATTAATGTTATATTTCCTGCCATTGAATACTTTCTAGTTATGTCTGGAGGGAGTATAAGGATCTTTTTTAGTGGTCTGAATTCTTCAATAATGGCTTCTACTATCTCCCTTAATTCCTTTTCATCCATTCCTTTCTCTCTATTACTCCAGCATATCTCTACCATCTTTAATCACCTAAACTACAATGTTATCAGGCATTTCTCCCCTATACATCTTTACAATATTCTTAGCACATACCATACTTACTGAATTTATGGCTTCTTTTGAATACATCCCTACATGGGGAAGTACTATAACATTATCTAAGGAGATCAGAAGGTCCTTTACGGGAGAATTCTTATCTATAACATCTAGCCCTGCACCACCAAGATGCCCTTCTTTCAAGTACTTATATAAAGCAGACTCATCTACTATCCCTTCTCTAGCAGTATTTATGATAAAACTCCCCTTTTTCATCATTGCGATCTCCTTATCGCCTACTAGTCCTTTAGTCTGGCTAGTAAGAGGTGTGTGAATAGTCAAAAAATCTGCATTCTTTAAGACATCCTCTAAAGAGACTAATTTTACAAATAAAAATTCATCTGTAAGCTTATTTACATAGGGATCGTAGGCTAGTATATTCATATCAAAACCCCTAGCTCTTTTAGCAACTCTTTTACCTATAGCACCAAAGCCTATTATCCCCAAAGTCTTATGGTGAACATCCACTCCTATAAGTGGTTCCCAGATACCGCTCTTAACTCTTTGTGATGTAGTAGATATCCTTCTAGCAAGATCTAATATTAAACCAAAGGCTAAGTCGGCAACGGCATCGGAATTCGCAGAAGGAACATTTGTTACTCTTATCCTAAGCTCTTTGGCACTTTCTAAATCGATATTATCTACGCCTACCCCATGTTTACATACTATTTTCAAATTCTTCCCTTTCTCTAGTATCTTTCGAGTGATTTTATCGTTCCCCACTATAATTGCATCATACTCTTCAACTATATTTAATACCTCTTCCTCTTTCGGCTCGGTAAGGAAATCTATCTGGAAGCCATTCTCTCTAAGTATATTAACTGGTTCTTCACTTACCTTTCCAAAAGACCTCGAGGTCACAAGGACTTTCCAGGGCATATCATAGTACCTCCACAAAGATACAAAATTTAGATTAATTATAACTTGGAACCTGCTATAATAAAACTTAAATCCAAATGATCTTTAGGGGAGCTGATGACAATGGTTGAATATGTTAGTATTAAAAGTTTATCTAAACAGCAGTTTATAGATATTACTAGCTCGGTTCAAAATATTATAGACAGGCTAGGCATAAAGGAAGGGATATGTGTACTCTATGTTCCTCATACTACCGCTGGTATAACAATAAACGAGGATGCAGACCCTGATGTAATAGGGGATATTGGAAGATATCTAGATAGACTAGTTCCAGAGAGTGAAGAATTTAGACACATAGAGGGAAACTCTCCTGCCCATATAAAGAGTTCGATAGTAGGGCACTCTGTTACTATCCCTGTAGAGAATGGAAAGCTTCTGCTTGGTAGATGGCAGGGAATATTTTTCTGTGAGTTTGATGGTCCAAGGTCTAGACAAGTAATAGTAAAAATCATAAAAGAGGTGTAATTTATGAAGGACCTTATTCTTACTATTGATGCGGGGACTGGAAGTGTAAGGGCTATAGTATTTAATCTAAACGGAGATGTAATAGCTAAAAGTTATAGGAAAAATAATCTGTATCAAGAATATTTTAACTGGGCAGTCCAGAAACCTGAAGAGATACTTGGTAATGTTATAGAGGTATGTCGTTCCGTTTTAAAAGATATAAAAAGTGAGAGACTCATTGGTTGGACAATCTCTACTTATTATCATTCGCTACTTCTCTTAGATAAAGAAAATAGACCTATTACAGACATCCTTACTTGGGCGGATCTTAGGGCTAGTAAACAATCTGAAACTATAAGAAAGAGGTATAATAGCTTTGATATATACAACAGGACTGGTTGCCCTGTTCATCCAATGTATCCATTATCAAAGATCTTATGGTTTTTAGAGGATGACCCTGAGTTAAAAAGTTTTAAGGTTGCAAGTGCAAAAGATTATTTAGTGTATAACCTCTTTGGAGAAAGAATTGTAGATGAAACAACAGCCTCTACTCTAGGACTTTTAAATATACACTCTCTAAAGTGGGACGAGGAAATACTTGCTTTTATTGGACTAAAAACTGACCAGCTACCCGAGGTCTTTTCCCCAACCACCATTATTGATGGCAAGAGGTTAAAAGTAGATATACCAGAACTAAGAGGTATCCCTTTTGTTTTGGGTTCAGGGGATGGGGCTCTCTCAAACCTAGGTATGGGTGTTATAGAAGAGAATGAAGTCGGTGTTATGGTTGGGACAAGTGGAGCTGTTAGGACATTTTCAACAAAGCCTATATTAGATGAAAAGCAGAGGATATGGAGCTATTACTTTGCTGACGGATTATGGCTTGTAGGTGGGGCAATAAATAATGGTGGGATAACACTAAGATGGGTTAGGGATACACTTTTTCAAGATTTAATTAAAGAAGCAGAAGCATTGGGGATAGACCCATACGATTTAATTACTAAACTAGCAGAGAAGTCTTCCGTTGGGGCAAAGGGTTTGATCGTTCTTCCATTTCTGACAGGAGAGAGAAACCCCTACTGGAATGATAAGGCGCAAGGAACAATCATTGGGCTTGGATTGGGCCATAAAAGAGAAGATATAGCTAGAGCGTTTATGGAAGGCGTATGCTATAGGTTATACAGTGTATACTCTGCATTAAAAGACCTATTTAGTGTAGAGAGTTTTAGAGAGATTAGAGCAGGCGGAGGCTTCTCAAGATCGAGGCTTTGGATCCAGGTTCTGTCAGATGTGTTTGGTGAAGGTTTAATTATCCCTGCTATAGAGGAGAATACATCTCTTGGGGCTATGGTCCTTGCTGCATTCGCCCTAAAGATATTTGACTCTCTTAAAAAGACAAAGGAGATAGTTAAGATTCAAGAGATGGCTGAACCAGATGAAAAAAGACATTACCTGTATAAAGAACTGTACGATATATACATGGAGGCATACTGGACATTAAATAGTATCTTTCAAAGAGTGTTTGATTTCAAAAGGAGGATGTAAGAATACTACTGTGAAGTTCAGGAGGGTTTATTTATGAATTACTCTAAAAAAGAACGAGTAGAAAATTATTTAAGGGCAATAAATTTTCAGAGCCCAAAGTGGATACCCTGTAGGGTTAGTATTATGCCTGCTACCTGGAGGAAATATCGGGAGGCCCTAGAAGATATTATCTTGAGGCACCCAAAAATATTTCCAGATTACAGGAAAGGGAGTATAGACTTTGATTCAATAAACGACCCAGGATATCGTAAGGGGAGATTTAAAGATAGCTGGGGATGTGTTTGGGAGAACATAGAAGAAGGCTTAGAAGGTATAGTTGTTGAATCACCAATAGATGATTGGGAAAAGTTTGATAACTATGTCCCGCCAGACCCATTAACACAGGGTGAAAGGGGAGAGAAATTAGATTGGGAGAGGATAAAAGAGATATTAAAGGAGAGAAAACTTAAGGGAGAACTGGCTACCGGTGGATTGCGTCATGGATTTATGTATATGAGGCTCTACTATCTTAGAGGTTTTGAGAATCTTATGATAGATATAGCTACAGAAGATCAAAGGCTGTGGAAATTGATAGATATGGTCCTTGAGTATAATATAAAGCTTATAAAGAAATGGATTGAAGTAGGGGCTGAATTTCTATACTTTGGAGATGATTTAGGGAATCAAGACAGACTTCCGATAAGTCCTGAGAAGTGGCGAAGATATCTAAAACCATGCTATAAAAAGATGTTTAGCTTATGCAGAGAGAACAATGTCTATGTTTACTTTCACTCAGATGGACATATTCTAGAGATAATAGATGACCTAATAGAGTGTGGTATAAATGTATTGAACCCACAGATAAGGGCAAATACTATAGATGGATTAGTAAAAATGGCAAAAGGTAAGGTGTGCATAGACCTGGATCTGGATAGACAGTTATTCCCCTTCGCTACCCCAAAAGAGATAAGAGAACATATAGAAGAGGCAGTAGTAAAACTGAATGACCCTAGAGGAGGCTTAATGCTTGTAGCAGAATGTGAACCTGATGTCCCTCTAGAGAATATAGAGGCTATATGTAAGACTCTAGAAGAGATAGGAGGCCCGTCGATGTAGTATAGAATTGACCATAATTCCTTGATGGTGTAGAATAGAATTAACGTTGAGGAGGGGATAATGTTAGAGATTTTTCTATTCCTGATAGTTTTATTGATGGCTATACTATTCTATGTTACTAGAAAAGAAAGAGGCTTTTCAAAGGAAGATATTGGAGTTATAAAGGTTCAAACAGAAAATATCTTAAGGACACTCCAAGAAACTTACGCTAAGTTAGAAACACAGAAACTTATAGATGAAGAGATCCAAAGGATTACAAAGAGATTGGAATCTGCCCTTCTAGGAAGTAAGTCTAAGGGAGAGATGGGAGAAAATATACTCTGTGAGTCATTAAAACAGTTTCCCCCTGAGATGATAGATGTAAATTTTAAAGTAAATGGAAAGCCCGTTGAGTATGCAATAGTATTAAGTGATGGGAGAAGACTTCCCATAGATTCAAAGTGGATAGGTTTAGAAGAGGAGTCTTTTGATGTAGAAAAGGCTGTAGCCCAAAAAGCTAAGGAGGTCTCTCAGTATATAGACCCTGCATCTACCATCCCTATGGCTATAGCAGCTGTCCCTGATAGTGTATTTGCACAGTGTAAACAGGCTCATATAAAGGCTTATAGAGAGAATAGGGTTCTCATTATGCCGTATAGTATGGCAATCCCTTATATACTTTCCCTTTATAGTCTTCACAAAAGTTATGCCCGTAGTATAGATACAGAGAAGGTAAATTTCTATTTAAGTGAGATAAAGACTTCTATAAATAAGTTAGAGACATTATTAGAAAATAATATTGCGCGGTCAATAACTATGGCAAATAATGCTTACAATGAGGGGAAGCAGATACTGTATAAGATTAGAGGTGCGATAGATTATATAGAAAATTCTAGTAGAATGGAGGAGGAAAATGGAGAGAAGAATTTATAGATCTAGGAAGAATCGAATGATTGCTGGAGTATGTGGCGGTATAGCTGAGTATTTAAATATAGACCCTGCTATAGTAAGACTTATAATGGCACTACTAGTGCTAGCTAATGGTTTAGGGATAATCCTGTATATACTAGCAGTTATCATTATCCCAGAGAGGCCGGAAGAGACTGGAGAGGTAAGCTCAAGTCCTTATGTAGAGGCCCATAGTCCTGTAACACTTGGGATAATTCTTATCATAATAGGAATAGTTGCAATTATATGGTCTGCTGGAATCCCTTGGATACATATGGTAAGTCCAGGGGTGTTTATAGGGGTAGTAGTTCTAATTGCTGGCTTATACTTCTTGATAAGAGGGTGGAAGTAGTTTGTGCATGATGTAATAGTTGTTGGAGCTGGTCCTAGTGGATCTAGTTCTGCGCTATTCCTTGCTAGAAAGGGATTGTATGTATTAATTATAGAAAAGAAAAGACTTCCTAGGTATAAAGTCTGTGCAGGAGGGACACCTAGATATACGTTTGAGCTTTTGGATGTCCCTCCTGTGTATTTTGATGCATTTAATATAGAGAAGCTTAGAGTAGTCTACAAGGATAGGAAGAAGGAATATAGAATACCGAGTAATAGTATATTTACCCTCTATAGAGATCAGTTCGATTATAAATTAACCCAATTGGCATGTCAGAGTGGTGCTAGTCTTATAGAAGAGGAGGATGTAATAGGGATAGAAGAGGATAGTTACTTAACTGTGAAGACAAATCTTGGACATGTATTTAAAACTAGATATCTTATAGGGGCAGATGGGGTAGGCTCCAAAGTTGCAAGATTTATAGGGAGTAATTTTAGGTATCGCGTACCTTTAGCCATACAGAAAGATATTCCGTATAAAAATCCTGAACCTACCATCTCCCTCTTTATGGGCTTAGTACCTATGGGCTATGGATGGATATTCCCTAAAAGCGGCACTGTGTCTGTGGGGCTTGGAGCCTATGCATTCCCTCCAAGGGAAATGCCTAAAGCATTATCCCTAATTCTAAGAGACTTTGACCATAGAAATGTTCCACTTCTTGCTCATCCAATCTCTTTTTACAGGGGTAAAAGGAAGCTTGCTACAGAGAGGATAATCTTAGTTGGAGATTCTGCACACATAGCAGATCCATTTAGTGGAGAAGGGATAAGAAATGGAATAAAGAGCGCTAGAATAGCAGAGGAAACTATAGTAGAATGTATAAGGAGAGATAAACCTCTATACATCTATACTGAAAGGCTTTATAAGGCTATGGCTCAAGAACTATTCTTTGCATGGATAATTAGTGGAATATTTTATAAGTTCCAGGATAAGATCTTTAACTTAATGGATAGATTTGATATGGGAACTATACTTTCTAATTTGCTAAACGAAAAGACATCTTATTCTCAGATTCTTAAAAAACTTGTAAGATCTATTCCTTTTAGGTTCCTATAGAAATTATGGGGAATCAAATATCGAACTTATTCTATAGTGTTTACGTATATGTAATCACTAGAAAAAAGAAAAGATTAGCTTTCATACATCCTTTCTTGGTATAATATCTTCTAGGGAAAGGATGTATGAAACAAAAAAAGTATAAAGACCAGGATGATATAGACCTTATTAAACTTGCTCAAAAAGGTGATGAGAAGGCATTTGAGGAGATAGTAAACAGATATTCGAACCGAATAATAAATCTTGCTACTCAGATAATGGGCTCTAGAGATGAAGGGTGGGATGTGGCACAGGAGGTATTTATTTCTATATGGAGAAATATAGAAAGTTTTGATAGTGCTAGGAGCTTATATCCTTGGATAAGAAGGATTACCATTAATGCCTGTTATGAGGAGCTTAGAAAGAGAGGGAAGAGTAAGGAAACCTCTCTGGATGATGTAGAGGATGATGAACCCAGTATAGATGTGCCTGATGAGACATACTCGCCAGAGGATACCTTTGATAGGATAGAATTGAAGGAGGTTATAGAGAAGGCTTTGGGATCACTACCGGAACATTATAGGACTACGCTCTGGCTAAGAGTTGTAGAGAATCTGACATATGAGGAGATAGCGGAGACATTGAATATTAATATAGGGACAGTTAAATCAAGGATAAATATGGCAAGAAAATTGATGAGAGATAGGTTAAAATATTATTTGGAGGTAAAGGATGAATCATCCTAGTTTTGAGGAACTTTCCTCTTTTATAGATAGAGAACTGCCAGATTGGAAGGTAAAAGAAATAAAAGAACATATAGATGTATGCCCTTCATGTAAGGAAAGACTTGAAGTATTGCTCTTAATAGATCAAGGTGTAAGGGAGGCCTATAAGGAGTTTGATACACAAACTTTTGCAGTAGAGGTTTTAGAAAAGATAAATCCTACACCTACAAAACGTTACAGCTTTAAGCTGAAACTTGCCACTATTGGTTTGGCGATCTCTTTAATATTTGGAATTTCTCTAGGAATATTAAGAGATATGTATAGAGAAAATTTTAACAGAGAAAAACAATTACTTATAAGCCAACATAACATTATTTCTTCAGGAGATATGGGAGTTATATTTATATCAAATAAATGAGAAAATTAATACTTTTATTTTTGTTGATATCTACTATAGGTGTATTAGAAGTAACTTCAGGAAGCCTTATAAATGAGTATGTAAATAGTATAGATCCTAAAGTAGATTATTTTGCAGTGGTGAAAGTCACAGTAGGAAATTCTACTGATAAGGTAGAGATATTAAAGATTGGAGAATATACAAGTCTTGGTGTAAAGGGGAAATTATCCAAGATCTACATTATAAGAAGAGGAGATACTTATTCTATAGTCACTGAAGAGCCAGTGAATGTTGGAGCTCTCCTGTGGGCTTATAGATTTTCGAAGGATACAGCTCTGATAAAGAAAAACTATTATGTTGTATTTGATGGGTATGAGAATATAAATAATACAAAGACGATGAAAATAATCTTTAATCCGAGATATAATAGCGGGATAAAAAGAATAGTCTGGATAGGTATATCCCCAAAGATTATGATGAAACTAGAAGATAGGGACCAAAACGGTAACCTTATAAGAGCAAGAGAAATAGAAAATTTGCAGATCAATCCAAATCTAGATAAGAAGAAAACTTTAGAGTCTCTCTTTGAAAGAGGAATAAAGATTCCAGCTAGGGACAAATTACTTTCTCTTAAAGAGGTAAGTAGACAGCTTGGTATAGACCTAGTTATGCCTTCTACATTGCCAGTAGGCTACGAGTTTATAGGGGCAGATATACCTCAGGATGGAGCCGCCCAATTAGTATTTACAGATGGTATAGGGTTCATATCTATATACCAGATAAAGATTCCTTGGTGGGCAAGGCAGGATATCCCTCCAGAGAAGAAAAGATATATTGAGTGGGAAAACTTAGGGATACATTTTATTGTTGTAGGAGATATCCCAGAAGATATGCTGTTAGAAATAGCAAACAGTATGAAAAAATAAGATAGGAGGGACAATAAGTCCCTCCTAAAAATCTCTACGGATGTAACCTCCTATACTTAGCCTCGAGTTGCTCTCTAGTCTCTACATGGTCAGGATCAGGCTGAGGTGCTCCTACAGCACAAACTTGTGCACATTGCTGAGTCTCATATACGGGTACACACTCAGTGCATTTATCAGGATCAATGACATATGGGGACCCTTCCGTAATAGCCTCATTAGGGCATACTGTTACACAAGCCCCACACTCGATGCAGTCAGTGGTAATCTTAAATGCCAATAAAATCACCTCCAAGTCTCAAGTAGGTCTAAAACAAGAATATTATACAACTTTATTAGATAAAAACAACTATACACTTAAAAATAGATTTAGGTTTTGTATCAATCTTACCCCTTCTTCTATAATTATCTTACCTACTTTCTTATCCAGTTTACTACTTCTAGCAAGTCTAGTTTCATAGCCACCTTCATCGAATGCCTTCTCAGTTGGTATGTAACCAGAATACCCGTTAGAAAGAGATACTATGCCAGTATACGGGAAAGGGCTTTTCTGTTTTATCTCTAATCCTATCTCTGTAAATGGCTCTCCTGGGATACCGAGTAGACATAGGTTACCTAAGGATATACCCTGAATCTCTAACTCTTCAAAATTTTCCTCAAGCTGAGAGATTAGTAGGATTTCCTCTGCATAGACTTTCTCTATCTCTATACTTCCCTTTGCTAGATCAAAGGCAGTAAGCTCCTTAGACGATTCACCCTCTATAGTTTCACTTAGAAGCTCTTTTGCCCTTTCTATTTCTTCCTGTGATGGCTTTCTTATTGGAATCTTTAAAAGGGAACTTTTTATCTTAAGATCTATATCTAAAGTCTTCATCCCGCTAATGGTCTTTATTACTTCCCCGGCAAGAATCTTACCTATCCTCTCGGCCTCTTTATATCCTCCTTGAGGACTTGGATTACCTACATCTATATGATTTATATCTCCTTCTGCCCCATTAAGAAAAAGAACAGGGATATCTCCAAGGAATCTCTTTAGAATTTTACACATTATGCCTGGATAATCAGCAGATACCACTGTACCACCAATAGTATCTACATGATTAGAATAGTTTACAATTAGAGCCATTGGTTCTCCAATTTTACTCTCTATAAGAATTACTAGCACCTCTGGGTCTATAGGTCCTGCGGGTTTTACTATATCGGGGTTTAATTTTCCAGGATTTGTTATGACTGAACCATCCTTCATAAGGTACCTACGGTTGAAGACTATAGAATCTTCTTTTCCTTTTCCTACTTTTACAATAGCCTCTTTGAGATTTTTCTTTGCCATAGAGATGCTAGTGGCCACTCTTCTTGCCATAACATCTATATAAGTTTGGTCTATCTCTCCTGCTAGAAGACCCGTGGTGACCGGACCTGTATGAGTATGGGTAGCTGATATCATAATGTTATCCTTAGGAATATTACTCCATATTGAAGCCAATTCTCGTATCTTTAAAACTAGCTCTCTTGGTATCACACAGAGATCGCAGGAGCTTATTGCTACCTCGTTTGTCTCAGTCTTTAAAACAACTGTTTTTGCATAAAGATTATCTAAGATTTTATCAGCCTTTCTTATGTTAAAATATCCAGCTAGGTCTATCCCAAGTGGAGGTGTTATATCTACCTCGTATGCTCCTACTAAAATCCTATTTTGCATAGGCTTTTGCTACCTTTAATATTGCTTCACCAATAAGGTGCGTATGTTCATCCTGTAATGTGGGCCATATATGAACAACGAATGTCCTTTCTTCTAACCAGGCACAATTAGGACAGAATACCTTATCATACTGGACAGATTGCGGGTCTGTATATTCTTTACTTCTAAATGGGAATTTAAATCTACCAAAACCATTGTGTTTTATATATGCCTCTTCCTTATAGGATTGTGGCCAGAACTCTTTCCATGCATATACCCCTTCTGCTATCACTGCATCTAAAAAAGTCTTTTTGTCACACCTTAACGCATCGAGATTCAATACTATAGGATATACATAATAACCGTTTCTTCTCTCAGGTGTATCTAATGGCAGTGTCAGTATCTGAGGAGAATCTTTTAGCATCTCTGTTAAGATCTGGGCATTTCTCCTTCTTCTAGGTAAATTCCATGTATCAATCTTCTCTAATGCCTTTATCCCTATAACTGACTGCATCTCTGTCATCCTATAGTTAAATCCAACTCTTCTATGTATGTATGGTAGAGCCTGTTCCATCTCTAGTAGGCTCATCCTTTTTCTGACGTCATAGCCGTGGTCCCTAAATGAACGAGCCTCCCAGGCTATTTCTTCATTGTCTGTTACTACCATACCACCCTCTCCACCAGTAGTAAAAGTCTTGTTCTGGCAGAAACTAAAACATCCTACATCTCCAATAGTCCCTACCTTCTTTCCCTTATACTCTGCTCCATGAGCCTCCGCTGCATCTTCTATTACAAAAAGATTATACTTTTTGGCTATCGCCATAATCCTATCCATATTACATACTATTCCATAAAGATGGACTGGTATTATAGCCCTGGTGCGTTCTGTAATCTTCCTTTCGATATCGTCAGGGTCTATGCAATGGTCTTCTTTGTTTACATCAGCAAACACAGGTATTGCCCCTGCCTGGACTATACAGAAGGAAGAAGCGATAAATGTATAAGGGACTGTTATTACTTCATCTCCAGGACCAATGTTTAATGCCCCAAGAGCAGTATGGAGAGCGCTTGTCCCACTTGATGTAGAGACAGCATATTTTGCTCCGCACCACTTGGCAAATTTTTCTTCAAACTCCATTCCCTTTGGGCCAGTCCAGTAATTAACCTTACCACTTTTTAATACCTCTTCAACCGCATTAATTGTTTCTTCGTCAAACCAGGGCCATGTTGGGAGTTTCTCTTTGATGACTGGTTCTCCACCTTCTATAGCTAGTTTTTCATTAGCCATTCTTTTCACTCCTTTCTCAAAGCAATATGTAATTTACTCCTACTCGACTCATAGCAAGCCTCTATAACTTTTAAGTTCCATAAACCTATCTCTCCAGATACATGGGGCTCTTTATCTTCCTCTATAGCAGAAGAAAACGCCTCTATTTCTGCTTGATAGATGTTTACAAATGGGGCTTCTATTTTCATCCCATCTCCCATTTCCCTTATCTGAGATGCGTCATAACCCTTTGAATCTTCTTGTAGGAATGCTACCATTTCACCATATGAGGATTGCCCTATAGTACCCTCAGCTAGAAGGC
>JBMFMV010000030.1:0-21078 GCA_049970495.1 bacterium | reverse complement strand
CTCTATTCTCAAGATCCCTTCAGTCACACCCTGACAGATCCTATCATGAAGTATGTTAGTTATTCTGTCCCTCTCTTCCTGCCTTGTTATCTTTTTTACAGATAAGTAATTTGAAAGATTCTTAATTATTAAAGTTACATCCCTGAGTAGGAGTTTCAACTTCTTTATCTCCCCAGGTTCAAGTAGTCCATTATCAAACCTCAGATAGATAGCTCCAAATAGATCTTCCTTGCACAAAAGGGGAAAGGCTATAGAGTTCTCAACAGATATCTCTTCCTTATCTTTTAAGACTATACTAAAGAGATTATCTATTTCACCTCTCAAATCTCGCGAAAATTCTTTAGGAAAGATATAGATTACTCTAATAGTATCTTCCTCATAAATTCCTATAGCTCCAAATGATGCCCTAGTAAACTTTATCAGACTCTGCAGTAGATATTTCATCATACAAGTTATACTTCTATATTTAGACATATTCCGTATTATCCTATATTGAGCTCTTGCTAGCTTAGTAGCATGTAAGTTTCTGTAAAAAGTCAAAATACCCTTCATAAAAGCAGCAAAGTATCTACTGAAGATAGTAGCTGTTTCTAAATCTTCTATAGAAAATGCCTCTTTCCCAGGAGAACGGTTTATATTTATTACCCCAATTTTATTCTCCCCATCTATAATTGGTAATACAATGGAAGAACCAACATCACTTCTTGTGAGAGGACGTCCTAGAAGAATGTCACCGTTATTAAGTATAAGAGACACTCCATTCCTTAATGCATATCCAGCTATTCCTTCATCTAGTGATTCCTTTATGTCTTCCACCTCAGGAGAAATGCCTCTATAACTATTAACCTTAAGGACTTTTTCGATAGAATCCAACAACATAACAGAACCGCTATTAGCGTCCATTATATTTAAGATCATATCTAAAACTTGACTGGAGAGATTTCTAATCTCTCTATAGATTATACCCTATAAACATTTTCAATTTTCCTCCTCCGAAAAGATAGGATTGACCCTATACTTTAATATCTAAATTATATATTAATACTATTAACTAAGTCAAATTCTTAGCGACAATACAATTTACAATTTATACTCAACTCTAAAATACACACCCCTTCCATAAGAGGGGGTTATAATATTATCGAAATATTTAGAATCTCTATAATCATAGCCTATAGCAAAAGATAAAGATTTACTTGGTTTAAACTCTAATTCCATCCTAGCCGAAGAGAGTAATGTAATATCTAAAGTTCTAAAATATTCTAGTTTCAAAGTAGTGTAATCTGATATCTTATAACTAGCAGATAAATCTATGCCTATATCAGAATAAGACTTACCTTGAATACTATCATTCATAAATAGTCCAAAGACCTTGCCTTTAAAAGACAAAGTTAAATAAGGATATGTCTCCTCCTCTATGGATATATTTAAGGCATCTATAGATAGATTTTTATCTCTAGCTAGCCTATAGGAGAGACCTGTTATGATATCAGATATTAGTCGATAGTTAAAACTCAAGCTTAAACTCTTTAGTCCATCTTGGATATAAATTCCATCTAGGAAGATCCTGCATCTACTATCTATTGGAAAACTACAGTTTAAATCTACCCCTGAGTTTACAGTCGTACCACTCAAGTTACTTGTTGAAATATCAATTACAGTGATTGGTCCACCAGAAATTACTAAACCCCTAGGATCTTCCCTTTTTACTCCCGGTAGCTTAGTCAAACTATAACTACTACTTTCTAAAACAGGCAGTACCCCCTTAACTAATTCTTCAGGCATCTCTCGAGCATACATAAAGACGGTAAAAGAATCCCTTGACGATTCATCAGAACCTATGTATGGTTTGAAAACTCCAAATCTTTTAGATAATTCCCTATAATCAGTTACTCCACCGAGTATAGCTACATTATTAGAATCTAGAGACACCACTGTCTTAGTAGAGCCCAAAGATTTCTTCAGGTCTCCTTCTATATAACTAGCCAATAGCTCTAACTCAAGCATTACTTTGTTATCTATAACCTCAGCTAGAATACCCATCTCTATATTCGAAGAAAAAGAGACTGTTGTAGTATAGTTTTCTATCACAAACTTTCTATAAGTCCTTTCCTCTAGTGAAAGACTAGAACTTTCTCTTTCTAGGACCAAGAACTTAAACCTAGCAGACCGCATAGCATTATCTTTACTCTTTAGGATCTCCATAATAAGATCTATATTAGCAGTATTATTGTAAAAGTATCCAAGTTTTAAATCAGTAAAGTACATGCCAGTATCACTAACTCCAGAGTCCTCATCTAATTTCCATTCTACCTTTACTTCTGTGGGTAATAATCTACTTATATCACTGTAGGAGGTTTTGGCATAGAGAACATCTACATAGATAAGGCGTACTGGTTTATCTATCTCCTTAATCTTGGTCACTATATTATCTACCATAGAGTCTGGAGCAGTTATAGAAATTATATTCGATGAGCTATCAATCTTTATAAACTGAGAAAAAGAATCGCTTATCCTCTGCTTCATCGCATCTATAGATAGATACTTGGGTCTATAGAAGATGGTCTTTGATAAACCATTAAAAGTAAAGTTCTTTATATCCGGAGAGCCTACCAGATAATATCCGTCCTTCTTGGCGAATACGTATCCATAATGGGATAAAAGTATATCCAAAGCTTTCTCCAAAGGAACATCCTTCAAGTCAGCAGACACAAAGCCTTCTACTGTATTATCAGCAACGATTACTACACCTGCTTGGCTTGAAACATCTCGGAGCGCCTGCCTGATATCCACATCTACAAATACATTACTTACTAAGCTTTCAGCCATTACATCTAAAGGAAAGAAAAAAAAGATAAAAAAGACTATTAAAAACCTTCTCATCTTTTCCCCTTATTTGGGAGATTCAAGGTCACTTACTATTTTACAGGTAAGAAGTATTACTATATCGCTAGTCTCCTTTGTTTTTCTCTTATTGGAAAACAAATTACCCAGGATAGGAATATCACCTAAGATAGGAACTTTATCTACAACTTCCCTTTCATTCTCCTGCTTCAAACCACCAATAACTACTGTCTGATTATCCTTTATCCTAATTGTAGTAGAAACTATTCTTCTTAATGCGGTAGGAGTCTCTACTCCCATCTGTATATCACTTACCTCTGTTGAGATAGTAAGAAACATATCATTAGGTTCATTGCTCTCTGACTCAATAACCCTAGGAAGGATCTTTAATATGATACCACCCTTTATCATCTGGAGGGTCCTAGTTAATGTTGTCTCCGTACCTGTAGTTATTATCACATATTCTTCTCTACCTAGCTCTATGGATGCCTCTTTTCCATCTAACGTTGATATCTTTGGCGATGCCTTGACCTTTGCTTTTCCTTCTTCTACCAGTGCTTTTAACTTAAGAAGTATCTTCTGAGCGGAATCAAGGTTAAAAACGATACCACCGAGATAAGAATAATCAAGTCCTACTGTACCATTTGTTGTGGTTGGCTCTCCTATAGGAAATTTTATACCAAAACTTCCTTCTAGACTCTGTCCACCGCTTTCTGAAAGTTCTACTACCGCACCTTCAATAATTACCTGTTTTCTAGGTTTATCCAAATTAGTGATATCTCTTTTAATCCTCTCTATTATCTCTTTTGAAGATGTAACAGTTATTGTGTTATTTAAAGGGTCAACCTTTATGTATGGGGTATAGAAATCACTCAATAATCCAGCAACAGACCTTGCATCAAGATACTTTATCTTTATATGTTCAGTGGTTGTAATACTATTAAAAGTAGCATTTTTTATATCTGGAAGTCCAACAAGGTAATAATCTCCCATCCACTTATATGTATACCCACCACCTGCTAGTACTATCTCTAGGGCTTTCTCTAGAGGAACATTCTTAAGGTCTGCAGTTATCCAACCCTGAATTGTATTATCAGCAATAATGTTGACTCCAGCTTGAGCCGATATGTCCCTAAGGGCTTGACGAAGTTCCGTATCAACAAAGACATTTGTTATAAGTATATTACTTGGGGATTTTTGAATTGTCTGTTGAAGCCCCTTTTCCATAACTGGGACATCAGCCATAACCTCTACCCAAGGCAGTAAAAATATTAGTAATAAAAGACATATTAACCTTCTCATTCCTTGACCTCCTCTTTTTTCTCTATCTTAAATTCTTTTTCAAATGTTATCCACCTCTTTTCTCCAAAATTCACCCTGACAGTTGCTATATACTCTCCGGATTCAAGAGGTTGTGTATAGAGAAGCACAAACTGTCTAGTACCATCGGGTAAGACAACTACCTCCCCGTCAGAGAAGGGTATCTCTTCTACTATCACTTTAGACTTCTCTTTATCGGTCCCCTTTGTCTTTACTGTAAGGACTGCACTAGCCTTTAGATGGATATTTCCAGTATTTTTAAATAGAGTCAAAAACTGTGGGAAGGCAGATTCTCCAACCCCTACAAGTTTAATGTTCTGAACTTCTCCAGAGTACTTTAAATCTCCAGGCACAGTAACTAGATACAAAGTATCCAAAGTAGTAACGAGTCCTTCTTTAGCGGATGGGTCTAAGACTTCAAATGAAACATTGGCATATCTACCGCCAGGCTTTATATCTCTAGGGGGAGATATATTAACTCTTATAGAACGCCTCTCCTTTGATTTTAGAGTAAAACTATTAGTGTCTGTCTTTATCCAATCTACACAGGAATATCTTGTATCTTCTGTCTCAATGATTTCTCCATCAGGTCCCAGGGCTACAGGCTTGGTATTAACCCTCACATTTACAGGTTTCTCTGTCATATTCTGGATGGTTATAACAGAACTCCTAAAAGAACCTGGAAGTGCATTTATTTCCTGAATAGAGGGTTCTGCCACAACATCTATACCTTTACCTTCTGCTAATGTTCCAAGTTTAGCTTCACCTGTGGTAACACTAAATGGGATACTCGCCCTCAAAGAAGTTGGAACTCCATACCTTACATATGCATCTGCAATATACTCACCGGGAGGGAGAGGCCTTATAATACTTCTAAGTTCCGCTTCGGCACCGGGGAATAAAAGCCCCATACCTCCACCAAGAGGAATCTCTCTTATTCTCCTACCCAATCTTGACTTTATAACAAGTGTCCCTTTTGTCTGAACAGCAATGTTCCCTTGATTCTTAAGTAGAGCGGTAAACGCTATCATGTTAGTATTTTCCATCTTTACATTTTCTATACTAAATTCTTCCAGAGTTACTTTCCTATCAACCTTTCCTCCAGGGATTGTGACACTTACTATGCTTAGTATCTGTGTAGTAATAGTCAAACTTGCAATCCCTTCTTCACCTGTAGCAGATTTCTTTTCAGGTAAAAGCTCAAATAAAACTGCACAGTATCTACTTCCGTTTACACCTCTAGGAATAGTTACGGTACACTCAATAACCTTTCCTTCTTGACCCTTTAGTGTTACTTCGCTAGGATTTACCTTTACCCATTCGCTACAATCCCAAGGATTTATCTCATCTTTACCTAAGAGATCGAAATAGCCAGCTTTATTAACTCTTACAGGAATAGGTCTAATCCTAAAATTACCCACACTATTCGGGTCACTTTCATTGACAAGTAGTATACTAAACTTCTTAGTTATTCCCGAATATAAAATTATCTCATTAAAAAGAGGAGTTACACTTATACTAACTGGTTGAGAAGGTAATTGCGATATAAAAGAAAAAAAGATTATTATAGTGACTAATATTACAAATAAAGCATAAGTCTTTTTACTCATCTTGTTAC
This sequence comes from bacterium, assembly GCA_049970495.1. Lineage (GTDB taxonomy): Bacteria > DUMJ01 > DUMJ01 > DUMJ01 > DUMJ01 > DUMJ01. The sequence goes on along the minus strand of JBMFMV010000030.1, from coordinate 15,296 downwards.
CTCCTTAAAATTCTTAAAAAATAGGGGCTCCTTTAGTGAGCCCCTTGAAAAGCAGAACTACTTTTTAAAATAGCCTGTCTTTGTATCTATCCAATCCTTAACTACTGTTAATGATAGTGTTATCTTAGCATCATTCTGATATTCACATGCCCTTGTCTTAGGATAACCACCACTAGCGTCTTCTCTTACATTGATCTTTATCCACAGATAGCCTTCATTGTAGCAGAATGGAATAGTAGCAGAAGATGGTAACTCGGTTGCTTTGACCCAAGTAGTAGGTAATACAGGATTATTCGGATCATAGCTATAGGTAATACCATACCATGTCTCTATAGCTTCACCAGAATTATTCTTTAGGTCATCAAATCCAGCTGCTGTTGCTAAAATATCTGCATTAGACTTGGTCCATCCCTTTATTGGTCCTGCAACATATATCCCTGGCTTTCTTACCTTGATGTTCCATCCTTGCGCTTCTAGCTCCCACTTTATCCATTGAGCGATAGATGCATGAGAAGCAACTCCTATCTCCCAGGTTTTTTTATTGCAGAAACCACTCTGTTGAGTCCCTTGATGCCAAGCCCTAGCATTAGCTGTAACATCACCCTTAGGTTCGGGGTACCAATTACCATCATCACCTAGTCTCCAAACTTGCGTCTCACCAAGTAAGGATAAGTTACTTCCCCAAGCTAAACCTACTATACCCATCATCAAACTTATTACTAGTAACACTAATAAACCCTTTCTCACTTCAATCACACTCCTTTTATAAATTTTTAAAACTACTCAGCAAAAATACCAAGCCCACTATTATCTAGCCACGGCTTGTACACTGTTACTGAAATCTTTACCGTGGCATCATTCTGATATTCACATGCCCTTGTCTTAGGATAACCACCACTAGCGTCTTCTCTTACAACAATCTTTATCCATAGATGCGCATTGTGCTCGCAGTAAGGAACTCTAAGGGTCTCTTGGCCTAATGTCTTTGCCGGATACCAAACCATTGCTGAAGAAGGCATCTCTTCTCCAAAGGAATAGTATGTCTCTATAGCTTCACCAGAAGTATTCTTTAGGTCATCAAATCCAGAGAATGTTACTAAGACATCCGCATTGGACTTAATAGAACCAGAGATGCAATCTGCGATGTATGTCCCTGGCTTTCTCACATAGAAACGCCATCCTTGAGCATTAAGTTGCCACTTTATCCACTGAGCTATAGATGCATGTGTAGCAACATCTATAGTCCATGTTTCTTTATTGCAAAAACCACTTAGAGCTTCGCCCTGTTTCCATGCCCTAGTATTAGCAAGTCTACTTCCTTTAGTTTCAGGAATCCAAGTCCACTGTCCTGTATATGGGTCTTTATCCCATTTCCAGACCTGAACTTCTTCACCAACATCCATTTCAGTTGCCCATGCTAGACTAACTATACCCATCAACAAACCTGCCACTAAGGTTATTAGTACAACTTTTCTCATAATCTCACCTCCTTTCATTAGACTCTTCAAGATGATCAACCTTTTATATAAACTGGTAGTAGTAATAGACTTACTACTACCTTCGTTAACCGCTATATTATTTTTCATAGTACAATCACCAATATTTCACCTGTAGTCACAGAATATCTAGTTTCACCAAGTGTATAATTCAATGTTGCACCTTTGTTTAGATAATATGTTCCAGGAGATGTATATTCCTGCTGACCTCCTGGATTTAGTTTTGTATAGACCTTAAGTATTAATTCTGCGTCCCCAGAGAAGTTATTGCCTATTGTCCAAGTAATTGTAGTCTGACGTCCCGGACCTGGGGTATAATTTACAGTTCCTCGAGAGACTTTTATAGGCGGATCTTGGATTCCAAGTTGTGGCTGAAAAATATCCGTGACAACTACATTATCTATAGGGATAGTAGAAGATAGTCTTATTATTATCTTCCATTCTGCGTACTGTTTAAGTGGGACTTTAAAGGTTCCATTAGGTAGTATCTCAATATTAGAAGTTATTGGTACTGCAATCTTAGTAAAACTAAATTCAGGAACTTCTACCATTGCCTTCGTAGATACTTTTATCTCCCAGGTTCTCTTATTACAATAACCACTGACGCTCTCTCCTAGTGCCTCTGCAGAGCCATACTCATTAAGTCCTTCGAGTTTTACCCACTGACCAGTAGAAGCGTCATAGCGGTAGAGACTCATACCAAGTGTCAAAAACATAAAAAAGATTAATAAGAACTTTATGTTAAATCTCATAGCCCACCTTCCCAATAATTTTCTCTCCAATACAACCATCGCTACTGTAGTTTACTTTTAGGTAAGCTGTAAAATCTCCAACCTTTGGATGTCTCCAGACCGTACGTATTATTCTTCTCCCTTCAGGAAGTATTGTGCTTACATCTTTTAAAGGTATAGTCCTTACCCTCTTACCTTGGGAATCTTTTATATTCACATTTCCTTCTATCTTTAGGTATGTATTCCCTAGATTCTTTAATACCATAGAAAAAACTACCTCTTCAGGTGTACTCTTCTCTATAGTAAAAGAGTCTAAAGCTAACTCTTTTCTCTCCGTAGATGGTATGGAAATAAAAATCAAAGTCCCTGTTCTAATCTTGACACCCATACCACCTATAATTTCATCACTACTATTTATATCAAAGGTTACTGCTGAATATTTTCCCCCAGTAACGTCGGAAGGGACAGAGACTTTACCATTAACTGTATAGTTCTCCCTGGGAGAAATAGTAAAGTTTATATCTTCTAGAGTTATCCAGTCTTTACAGCTCCACTTATCGGGTTTATCAAGTATCACTAGTGTTCCATTCTCTTCAAATGTAAATGGTGACACCTCACCTCTTACTCTCAATCTTAAAGTGCTTAGATTAGTAAGAGAGATAGAAAAACCATAAGTAGTCTTAGGGGCCAAAGAGAGCTCCATTATTGGAGGAGAGATGCTAACCTTTATCTCTTTTAATGGATCCTCTACCAGATATGATGAACTGAATAATCTAGTGCATATAAGTATCTTTTCCATTATTCCGACCCCTGGAATAAAAATTTTATGCTTCCTGCATATTCTCCAGCCAGGACAGACTCATCGGTCTTGAGTTTAAAACTCAGAGGTATTGTAAACTTCCCACTATTATTACCAGAGATTATAGTTCTGTAAGAATTAGATAACTGCAGATAGCTGACAGAATCTCCAACTTTAACATACAGATAGTCTGGTGGAATAGGAGAAATTACTCTATTTTTATGTTTTTGAGATTCCTCATACTCTACTAGTTCCGTGGCGCTACACTGAACAGTCCAGTTCTTTTTATTAGTCTTTACTTCTAAATTTAGAATCTCCCGAGACATCCACTCGCCAGGGTAGGGAACTAGAAAGGATAATGTACTTGGAGTTATATCCATGTAATTTTGCGGCTTTCTCGTTTCATTTCTAGGTACAGAAATTATAGTTACCGAAAATATTGGTTTTATTACTATAATAATAGGAATAGAAGCAAGTTTTACTATCTCTTCTTTTCCTTCCGAGATATATCTATAGCTAAAGATAAGATTACCTTGATATGTCCCGGGGTTATCTAACCAGCTAGGTATATATCTTATGTTTAATCTAGGAATAAAGACTGAAGCGTTCTTTACCCTCCTAGCAAGTCTTATCTTGCTAGTAAAAGGCGTATAGAAAGTATCAGTAGGATTTATACCACCTGCAAACAGTATCCTCTCTTTAGGAATCCCTACTATATCCAATTCACAAAATAGTTCCCAGTCTTCTATATCTATGGAACCTGTTATATCTACCTGTTGTGTATAAAATTTAGAGATATTATCTACTACAAATTCTATCTTAGGAGGGCTAAATGACATAAATGTTGATGCTCTATTTTGAGAAAAAGTACTTGGTATAATTAAGATTATTAAACTGACAACCTCTAAAAATACCATCAATCTTTTCATCATTACCTCCACCTATAGGATAGACTAAAGTAGATGCGCTTACTATCGGTCAGTGGTATGGTTTTCTATCATACTTTTAGGTATTCTTTTGAATCATACTAAAGTATGATAAATTTGACCTTTAGTATGAGGGTGATGGGACTTGTCTTAAGAAAATCTATAAAAAGAATTAAGGTCCCGAGGAAACCCCGAGACCTTATCCCTAGAGAGGAGGATATACTATACCGGTCTATAGTATAAGATACTCATAATCTTTTCATAAAGTTCGATACATTACTGTGATAGAATAGATATATGATGTTTTAAGAGCGTTAAGGAGGTGGTTTAAGATGGAATCATTCCTTACTAGCTTTGATGGGACAAAGATATTCTATAGATATGGCGGGAATTTGGAGGGTAAAAGGGCTTTTATTATAGTGCATGGGCTTTTAGAACACAGCGGTAGGTATACAGAAACTATAGAAAGAATCTCTTCCTGGGGATTTCCTGTCTTTGTGCCAGACTTAAGGGGGCATGGAAACTCTGAAGGTCCTAGAGGAGATGTTGAATCCTTTTCTCACTATATACTAGACTTAAAAGCATTCTTTGATATGCTACTAACCTCTGGTTTTAGAAAATTCTACTTAATGGGGCATAGTATGGGAGGACTTATTGTGACTAGATTCATCCAAGAATATCAAGAGTTTACTCAACAGATAAAGACACTAATTCTATCCTCCCCATTCTTTGGGTGGAAAGACATATCACCCTTAAAACTCAATCTAGTAAGGTTTTTATCTTTTATACTTCCTAAATTCTATCTTACCAATGTGGTTAATCCTGATTACCTAAGCCACTCTAAAGAGGTAGTAGAAAGTTATAGGAGGGATCCTCTTATTCGAAATAGAATCACCGTCCGACTAGGGGTAGAGATAGATAAAAATATGAAACTTCTAAAAGAGAAGCTATCCAAACTGTTCCCACCAATACTACTTTTGGCCTCGGGAAAAGATTATTTAGTAAATACTAAGGAAGCCATAAATATCTTTAACATATTCAACTCACCGCTCAAAAAGTATCACATCTTTCCAGAAAGCTATCACGAAATATTTAACGAGGAAGATGTAAAAGATACCGCATATGGTATGGTTAAGCGGTGGCTTGAGGAGATAAAAAAAGCATAGCAGAGGCTTATAATTCTGCTGTATCTCCCTTTCGGGTTGTATCTCAAAGATAGTTCCACCAATCTCTCTGTGAATTAGATTGGCAATTTTACGGGTATTCTTAGATATCTTTACTCCCCCAAATACTCTCTTACAAGTTGTACACTCCTTTCTATCATATCAGGGATGGGAAGCTTATAAGGGCATCTTGGAAGGCATGTACCACACTTCGTACAGTTTTGAGCCTTTAAGTATGCATCATAAAACCATCCACTACTAATTCCCTCTCTAGGAAGTCTCTTTATGAACGTATCTGCCCTAATAATAGTAGAGATAGGAATACCTTGAGGGCACGGCTGGCAATAGTCACATCTCCTGCAGAATGTTGGTCCCATTTCCTCTCTCATCTTTTCTATCTCTTCCCACTCCTCTTCTGTCAGAGGCAAAAGCTCCATAGCAATTTTTACATTCTCTTCTACCTCTTCGATACTCTCCATTCCAGGGTCTGGAACTATAAATTCCTTCTGAAGGGCAAACTTCAATGCTAGTTTTGAATCTGTAAATACCCCTCCACCCATAGGCTTCATAGCAATGATCCCAATATCCTTTTCAAGAGCCATCGGAAATATCTTTTCTTCTACCTCTGTCTCTATAAAATTGTAACATAGCTGGATAACATCAAATTTATCAGTAGCGATTAGTTCTTTTAATAGGTCAGTACTATGACTAGATACAGCTATAAAATCTATGAGCCCTTCCTCTTTTGCCTTTAAGAGTCCATAGTAAGCACCATCAGGAGAAAAGACCTTATTAAAAGAGTCCCTATCATTCACTCCATGGAGATGATAGATATCTATCTTATCTACCCCTAAATTTTTTAGGCTTGTCTTTACATCCTCATAGATACCATCTTTAGTCCTATTTGAAGACTTCGAAGAGATATATATTCTTTTATTAAAACCTTTTATCGCCTTTCCAATCTTTATCTCACTGTCTCTATAACCTCTTGCAGTATCTATAAAATTAATCCCAAGCTCAATAGCCCTTCTTATAACTTTTATAGCATCCTCTTCTTTTACTCTCTGTATTGGAATTCCACCAAAACCTATAGGAAAGACTTCGATATTTGTCCTTCCAAGCCTCCTATATTTCATCCAAGAACCCTCCTTATCCAAATGTATTTAGTAAAAGTATATTCCTTGGAATTAACTCCAAGTCAATATCTTATAGTATAATAAAACCAATATAAAACTACAAGGAGAAAAGATGGTTGATCTAAATGGATATTGGGACTTTCAAATAACTCCTATAGGAGAATTTTATACAAAAGTGGTAGGTCCATCTTGGGAGAAAATACCTGTACCATCTGCCTGGGAGAGCCAAGGGATAGATGTAAATATTGAAGGGGTAGGAACTTACAGGAAGATTTTTAATGTAGAAAAAGATGAGCTAGAAAAGATAAAAAACGGAAAGAAGGTATTTATAAAGTTTAACGGTGTAAGTGCCTATTGTAAAGTATGGCTAAATGGTATTCCTCTAGAAGAACATCTTGGTATATGGGATCCATTTGTAATCGAAATAACTCCTTATCTGAAAGAAGAGAATGAACTTCTAGTAAAGGTTATTAAACCAGGGAAATATTTACCTTTGAGGGAAAGTCTTGCCGGATTCTTACCCGATGTATATGCCCCCTTTGGTGGGATATGGCAACCTGTAGAGATCTTAATAAAGGAAAAGATATTTATAGATGATGTGTCTATAAGAACAGATAAAAATGGCAAGTTAAGTGTATATGTAAGGACCGATACTGATAATAGACATATGAAAGTTGAATTGGTATTAGATGTGCTAGACGGAGAAGAGGTTGTAGCAAGCCAATCTCATACTACTGATTTTTCAGCAAGTTTTGAACTGTCTCTAAAAGGTCCAAAACTCTGGTCGCCCCAAGAACCTAACCTCTATACATTACGTATAAGGCTATTTAAAGGCAAGATGCTCTTGGATGAATATAAAACAGAGATAGGATTTAGAAGCATCAACTACAAAGGATATCACATCCTTTTAAACAATATACCCATCTATCCTAGAGGTATACTCCACTGGGGATGGTATCCTGAGAGTATAAGCCCTTATCCGGATAGAGAGACAATTTCTAAAGAGATAAGAGAACTTAAGAGTCTTGGATTTAACCTCATAAAGTTCTGTCTCTTTGTCCCTCCCAAAGACTATTTTGAGATTGCAGATAGAGAAGGGATACTTATATGGCAAGAGCTTCCAATGTGGTTACCAAAAGTCACTTGTGATTTTAAAAGAAACGCATTAACACAGTATAGAAGAATAGTTAAGAATCTTCATAGCCACCCATCTATAGTTATATGGACGCTAGGCTGTGAGATGAATAAAGATGTAGACGAGGAATTCATAGAGAGGCTCTTTTACACAGTAAAAAAGGATATTAACGGTGGACTTATAAAGGATAACAGTGGTTCAGGAGAATGTTATGGAGGATTACTAAAGGACTATGGAGACTTCTATGACTATCACTTCTACACCGACCCTCACTTCTATAGAGACCTTATAGACAGATTTGGCTCATCTTGGAGGGAGAAGAAACCTTGGCTCTTTGGGGAATTCTGTGATTTTGATACAGTAAGGGATATAGTTAGACTAAGAGAAAAACATGGAGGGGATCCATTCTATCTTAATAAGCCAAAAATCGGAATTGACTGGCCTGTAGACTACAAAAATCAGTACGGAAAATTAAAAGAAGAGGGCTTATTAGATAGACTTGATGAGCTAGTAGAGTCTTCTAAAGAAAAGGCATTCGCCTACAGGAAGATGGTGCTTGAGTTAGTAAGAAGTTATGAGAGAGTCTCTGGCTATGTCATTACAAGTATGAGAGACACCCCTATAGCTACTAGCGGTATATTCGATGACCTTATGGAGAAAAAGTTTAAAGAGAGAGAATTCTTGAAGATAAACAATGATATAGTCTTATCTCTAGGATGGGACAATAAGAGAAACTGGATAAATGGAGGAGATAGACTAATAGAGTGGGATAGATTTAACTATTCTGCAAAGTCTCTAGTAAGGGCTCATCTAATACTGAGTTATTACGGGACAGAAAGGGTAAAGAGTCTGGGATTGAAATACCTAGTTAGAGACGGAAATAAGATTATATTCTTCAAGGAGAATGACATTGGAAGGTCTATATACCCTGGATACGTAGGAGAGATTGATGTTATAGAATTTATAGCACCTAGGGTAGCAGCACCAAAGAGGCTCAGGATAGAAGTCTCTCTAGAAGTCAACGGACTCATAGTTGAAAACCATTGGTATATCTGGATATACCCTAATACAAACATAGATGATGTACAGATATTTGACCCTAAAGGTGTTATAAGATTTAACTTAGAAGAGCCTAGGGGAAGGGTATTTGTCTCTACAAGATTAGACGATTATATATTAGATGCAATCTATAAAGGTGCCAGGGTGCTATATATACAGCCTGAAGATGGAGACTTACCTACAAGTTGTAAACCGTTCTTCAGAGAGTCTATTCAAGTATTATTTGAACACCCAGTTTTAAAGCGTTTCTCTCCTTATGGATTATCTATAGAGCAGTGGTACTCTTTAGCTACAGATAGGGTCTTTCCTAAAGAAGTTATGAAAGAATACAATGCCAAAAGGATAATTTCAAGACTCGATACAAGGACATATATCCTAGACCACTACCTTATAGAAGTTAATATAGGTAAAGGAATTTTAATAGCAACAACATTGAGATTTAATGGAGGACTAGGAGACCAGGCAGAAAATATAGAGTATAACTCTGCAGGTAGATACTTATTAAAAAGCATAGTAAGATATCTGAGTAAAACCAGTTAAAGGAGGCAAATTATGATAGTAAGACTTATAAGGAAAGAGGTAGATACTTCTAAAGGGAAGGTATTGTATGATTTGCCATTCAGTAATGAGGTCTTAGAAAGATATTGGAAGGTCTATACCGGAGAATGGTACCTTGATGGTGAATGGCTAACTGGAAAAAATCCAGGAAACTTTCCCGGTATGATTATTTCAAAGTTAGACTACCCTGGGAATGTAATTGTTGAGTTTGAAGCAAGAACTGTTCTTCCCTGTACTCATGATATAAACTTTATGTGGAATGGAAGCTGGGATGAAGAGAAAAATCAGAGAGGATACGCCTATGTAGCCGGTATTGAAGGCTGGTGGAATAGAAAGGTAGGAATTGAAAAATCTCCAGAGTACAGATTAACTGCTTGCACACCTCTATTTGAGTTTAAACCAGGGAAAATCTATAGAATCTTGGGTGGTAGTATTGATGGTCACTGTTTTGTATGTGCAGATGATAGACTACTCCTAGAGGTCACAGACCCCGACCCAATAGATAACAAGAAGTACGCAAAGGTTGGCTTTGAAGCCTACTGTAGTCATATACAGATAAGGAATGTAAAGATTAGAGAAGCATTCTGGAGAGAGATAGAAGAACTCTATACGCCTGAATTCTAAAAACTAATTAAGGGAGGATGAACTGTATGTTTGCAAATCGAAAGCCGCTAGTAAGTATTCCATTTATTGAACTGCCTCTTGGTTCGATAAAACCAGAAGGATGGTTGCTTAATCAGTTAATCATTCAGGCTAATGGACTGACGGGGAATTTAGAAGAGATTTGGGATTCTGTTGGACCAAATAGTGGTTGGTTAGGGGGAAGTGGAGAAAACTGGGAAAGGGGACCTTATTACTGTGACGGATTGATCCCTCTAGCTTATCTTCTAAATGATGAAAAATTGATAGAAAAGGCGAATAAGTGGATAAACTGGAGTCTAAATAGCCAGACAGAAGAAGGAAACTTTGGACCTCAGGATAACCTTGACTGGTGGCCTAGGATGATAATGCTAAAAGCATTTATACAGTATTATGAGGCAACACAGGATGATAGGGTCATAGAATTTATGAAAAGATATTTTATATATCAGAGGAAGAATATAGAGAAAAGACCTTTAGAGAGTTGGGCTATGGCAAGAGGAGCCGAAAATATATATTCTATCTATTGGTTATACAATATTATAGGGGAAGAATTTTTATTAGACCTTGCTGATATCATATTCAAACAGACCCTAGATTGGATAGAGCTATTTACTAATTTCCCCTATACAAGACCCATTAAGTATTACTATGACTGGAATAAATTTAAAGAACTAAAGTTTCACGAACTTATAAACTATCATTCTCACCATGTTGTTAATGTGGCTATGGGCATAAAATATCCTGCACTGTATTATCAGCTCAGTGGAAAAGAAGAGCATAAAAAGGCTATAGATTTAGCCATAGATAATTTAACCAGGTATCATGGTGTTGCCAATGGAATGTTCACTGGAGATGAACACCTGAGTGGGAGAAGCCCTTCGCAAGGAACAGAGTTATGTGCAGTAGTTGAATTTATGTTTTCACTCCAAAACATAATAAAAGTGTCTGAGGAGAATATAAAATATGTGGATTTATTAGAAAAGATAGCTTACAATGCCTTACCAGCTACTTTTACAGAAGATATGTGTGCGCATCAGTATGACCAACAGGTGAATCAGGTCATAGTTTCAGTAGCAAAGAGAGACTGGTACAACAATAATGATGATTCAAATATCTTTGGACTAGAACCAAACTTTGGCTGTTGCACTGCAAATATGCATCAAGGTTGGCCTAAGTTTGTGAAAAATTTATGGCTTGCTACAGTAGACGGTGGCCTTTCCGCTATTGCCTATGCTCCCTCTAGGGTTAATACAAAGATAAATGGCGTAGATATATCAATAAAAGAAGAGACAGATTATCCGTTTAATGAGTATATTAGATTCTCATTAGAATGCAGGGAAAGGGTAACATTCCCCCTAAGGCTAAGGATACCAGCTTGGTGTGAATCTGGTGAGATTAGAGTTAATGGAAAAAGATTTTCTAATATTACTCAGGGCAGATATTATAAGATTCTGAGAGAGTGGAATAATGGAGATACTGTAGAGCTTCGGCTTCCTATGAGAATAAGGACTAATTCTTGGATAAATAATTCTATAAGTATAGAAAGGGGACCACTTGTATTTGCCCTAAAGATAGAGGAAGAGAGAAAAAAGATAAAGGGAAAAGACCCTTTCAATGATTGGGAGATATATCCTAAAAGTCCTTGGAATTATGCTCTTATCTTAGATAAGGAGAATCCTGAAGGATATCTCTCAGTAGAGGCAAGTGATATTCCTTTTCAGCCATTTAATCCAAATAATCCGCCTATATTATTAAAAGGAAAGGCAAGAGTAGTAGAGGAGTGGAAGTTAGAAAATAATTCTGCAGGGATACCTCCATTAAGCCCAGTTAGTACTGATAAACCTATAGAAGATGTAGTATTAATACCCTACGGAGGAGCAAAAATTAGGATAGCCCAATTTCCATATATTCAAAAATGAGATAAATTTCCCCCATATTAGAACTAGATTCTTAGAAAAGTTTCCCAAAAGGGAAGGGTACTTTATCTCTATATCTTAGGGGGAAGTGGCGTATAGCCCTGAATCTGCTCTAGATAATGTCCCATGTTAGGGAATAAACAATCTCTATTAGTGCATGAGCCAGGAATTCCATAGAGTTTACACCTCAGCTTATACATATTAGCCGTAGGTCCACCTACATCATTAATCGTTCCCTTAAAGTCATTACGTTTAGTCAAATTATAAACCTCTTCTAGTATAGACTCTTCACTTCTAGAGATTACTTGCCATCCTTGATGAAGATTGAGAGAACAAAAGGAACAGCTTCCAAAACATCCTCTATGAGAAGTAATAGATGTCATTACTGTTTCTAATGCAGGAATCTTCTCTTTATAAGATGGATGAGGAAATCTCTGAAACGGTAAAGAATAGATAAGATCAAGGTCCCAAGTAGTATATACAGGCGGAGGGTTTTGAATAATATACCTTCTTCCATCTCTTTGCACCAAAATCTTTCTTTTTTTCATACCATCCAATAGTAACATCTGAAAATCAAAGTATCTGTTTTTATCCTGAGATACCTCTTCAAATGGAGGAAGCATTATATATTCTTTATCCCTAAAAAGTTCATCAAATTCTCTCTCATTAAGCACATAAACAATCCCAGGAATCTGGCATATCCCATATCAAGGCTTCTCCAATGCAAAGCTTTTAGCAATCTCTACTATCTGTTTCTCTCCCATTCCATAGACAATTATCTTTGCCCTAGAGTCCAAGATAATCGAGTGTCTTACCCTATCCTCCCAAAAATCGTAGTGAGAAAATCTTCTCAAACTAGCCTCAAGTCCACCTAATATAATAGGAATATCCGGATATATCTCGTGGACAACATTTGAATAAACTACTGTGGCCCTATCAGGTCTTTTCCCAGGGATTCCACCTGGGGTATAGGCATCTCTTTCTCTTCTCCTCAAATCCAAAATATTCTAAGACTCTTCCAATTACAGCCGAGCCAAAAGATGGGCGATCAATATAGGCGTCACCTGTAACTACTATTACATCTAATTCCTTCCAGCCTCTTCTTTCTAGCCTCTTCCAAAGTGATAGGTAAGAAATTGGACATCTATCCTCTTTAAATATAAGATCTTAATAAGATTTTATCATAGAGAATCAAGAGTAATATTTCACAGGAATATAATTATCTTTTAAAAGTGATCTTTGCCCTTGATTCTTTTCTAGAAATATTGTAATATTATTTAGACGATTATCTAAATATTAAATTGGAGAAGATATGTCATTAGATTTAATATTTAAGGCATTGAGTGACAAGACTAGAAGGAAGATATTGAAGATGCTCTCTGAGAAGGAGTTGACAGCTGGAGAGATAGCAAATAGCTTCCAGCAGTCTTGGCCTACTATATCACATCACCTTGAGGTGTTGAAATCAGCAGGGCTTATCTCTTCTGAGAAGAGAGGTCAACACGTATTTTATTCTCTAGATATGACTGTGTTTCAGGAGTTAATCTTATGGGTCCTAGAGAATATAGGAAAAGGTAAGGAGGCTTTGAAAGAGGATGAAGAATCAATACAGGGTAGATAGAGAGTATATTTCGAAAGAGTGGGGCTTAATTCTACTAGTTATATCTTTATTTATTCTAGGAGCAATATTTTATCCTAGACTTCCAGAAAAAGTTCCATCACATTGGAATGCCAAAGGAGAGGTGGATCAATATTCCTCAAGGTTCTGGGGGGCATTTGGAATGCCAATAATGATAGCTCTTCTATATTTAGGACTCCTCTACATACCATATATAGACCCCAAAAGAGAAAACTATATAAGGTTTGAATCTACATATAGAATAATAAGGGTTCTAATTGTACTAATCTTTAGTATCTTACAGATCGTACTCCTTGGGGTTGTACTTACAGGAAAGAATTATCTAATCTCTAGACTAGTTCCGGCTCTAATAGGTGTGATGTTTATCTTTATAGGTAACTTCTTACCAAAGGTAAAGTATAACTGGTTTTTAGGGGTAAGAACACCTTGGACGTTATCTAATGAAGAGGTATGGAGGAGAACTCATAAATTTTCAGGATACCTGTTTGTAATAGGAGGTCTTCTAATGCTATTGGGAGCATTCCTTTCTCCACCAATGAATTTTATTGTCGGTGTTGGAGGGATTTTATTCGTTTCTATATTAAGTATAGTGTACTCCTTCTATGTATTTAAGAGGCTTGCTAAAAATTAATAAATAAGGAGAAGTTTTTATGGAGCCAGTATTGGCAAATTGGAAACTTCTTTTACCAATTCTTATTATACAGGTAGGACTTCAGGTCTTTGCTCTAGTAGACCTAGTAAGACGACCGAAAGAGGAGATAAAAGGTCCTAAGGTCCTATGGGGTATAGTCATACTGGCGTTTCAGATGCTAGGACCTATAGTATATCTTGTCTTTGGGAGAAGATAGATGACTGTGATAAGAACAAAAGGACTATGCAAATACTTTAAAGACAAGAAGGCTTTAGATGACCTAAATCTAGATGCGACATTCTCAAAAATAATCTACCCGAAGCTCTAGATGAAAAGATACCTAAAAATAGATATGGCACCCTATGAGGAAGTAGATATTCATTTGTTAATGGGGAAGAAATTATTATCCCTCTTTCTGTACCAATAGATGCAAAGGATAGCGTTGTGAATATCACTATCAAAACGGAAGAGGGAAGGGGTTTTGACGCTCAAACAGTAAAATTTGTCTTGCCAATCCGTCAGGCTAGACTACCAAAGATATCTTTCCCCAGGTTAAAAGAAATAGAGATCATTGATAAACCAATAACTCAACCAAAAGAAAAGATTACTGTCCCCCTCTTAAAGGGAATGGTAACGGAATTATTGAGAACGAAGAGGTAATTCAGATAAAGATACCAGTAAAGAATACTGGTTATAGGAGAGGGGTATAAGATGAGAATAGAAGCTAACCTTCTGAAAGGGATAGAACTCTTAGAAATGGATAAAGATATAGATATAATAAAGCCTGGTGAGATAAAAGAGATTAAGCTAATTCTCTCTATTCCTAGATCTCTTAAGGATTTTAGTGGACAAGAGATTCCTTTTATAAGGTCTATGATGAACGAATTGGAAGGTTCAGAGAAATAAAGACAGGATAATACAAAAAGGGGAGATAATCCAATTAGAGATAGTCTTTAAGAATGTTGGGCTATTAGATGCGAAAGAATTAACTTGCAAGCTTTATACGGATAAAATAGGGATTGTTATTGGAGAAGGAATTGGTAATATAGGAGAACTTAAGATAGGGGAAGAGAAGAAGGTAAATTTTTATTTGCCATTTAAAAGATAGTAAAACCGGTTTGACCCATCATAAGAAAAGGCTATAGTAGATTTTTTTGAAGAAGATCGGTCCATTGACAAACTAGGCAAATGGGATATAATTCTAGCTAGGAGATAAGAATGAAAGAAGATGGGAGTAGGATAGAAAAATAAAGCAATCGTAAATGTTTGGGAGGTAGTTTTAGATAGCAGTCTTATCAAGTTTAGAAGAGGTTTAGGAGTCTTAAGAAATTTTAATAATAGGGAGGATCAAAGATATGAAAAAATATCTAAGGCTTCTTGGACTTCTTGTAATACTCGGTCTATTTGTAATGGGACAATATGGATGCACTGGATGTGGAGGAAGTCCTGGAGATACTACAAAACC